>NZ_JBEPAA010000002.1:0-73942 GCF_040298365.1 Kitasatospora sp. NPDC001603 | reverse complement strand
GCTCGAAGCCCTGCCAGGCGGCGCCCTCGTACCAGTACCGGTCCTGCACCGACCCGTTGGCGCCGACGAAGAAGACCTCCATGCTCCCGGGGACCCGCGAGACCGCCGCGATGCCGCCGTTGACGGAGGCGCTGCCGGCCGGCGCCAGCTCGTAGCGCCGCCACGGCGACCCGTCGTACCAGTACGCGCCCTGGACCGAGCCGTCCTGGGCGACCCACCAGAGCTCCATGCTCCCGGGGATCCGGGAGACCGCGGCGACCCTGCTCGACACCGACGCGCTGCCGGCCGAGGAGAGCGTGAATTGGTTCCAACTCATCTGGGACCTCCCGTAGTTCGCTGGAGAAGCGACGGACCGGAAGGCTCCCGGCCCGCTCCGCGCGGGGCGCTCTCCGGTCTCCCGGGCCGAGCGCCCCACCGCGTGCTCCCACGGTAGGAATCCGCCGGGGCGAGGGCATGAGGCCGTGGTCCTGCCTGTGTCCCGGGACCAGTGCACCACCCGGGCCCGCACCGCCCTGGGACACCGGCCCGGGCCCACCAGGGAGGCCGGTCCGCGGTCCTGACGGTCAGTGGTAGTAGCCCGCGACCACCGCCCGCACCTCGTCGTACAGGGCCGGGCCCTCCTGCGGGACGGGCGGCCGGCCGCTGCCCGGCCGGATGCCCAGGAGCTGATCGTTCGACAGGGCGAACACGACCCGCCGCAGCCCCGCCTGCTGGACGGCCGCCTCGCACATGGAGCACGGCTGGCAGCTGGTGTACAGCGTGGTCGCCGCCGCCGTGGCCGCGTCCAACTCCCGTGCGGCCCAGCGCGCCAGCTTCAGTTCGGGGTGCGCGGTGATGTCCCGCTCGGTGCGGGTCGTGTTCCGCTCCTCGGCGAGCACCGCGCCGTCCGGGCCGGCCAGCAGCGATCCGAACGGCGGGTTGCCGCTCGCGCGGGCCTCGGCCGCGAGCGCGATCGCCCGCCGGAGGAGGGTGTGGTCGTCGGCGACGGTCATGACTGCTCCGTAGGGGTGAGAGGGGGCCGGATGTGCGCGGCCACGGCGGCGAGTGCCTGCCAGGCCGCCTGCGGACGGCGGGTCTCGCGCGGGTCTCCGTGGTAGGGGTCGAGGACGACGGTGTCGGCGCCCAGCAGCCGGAGCCGGTCGAGGTCGGCCATGACCTGCTCGATCGTGCCCTCGCCGGCGAGCCGCTCCGGTCCGGTGACCGGCTCCGCGGTGAGCCGGAGCGCGATCCGGGGGGCGAAGGCGGGGACGGGGCGCCGCTGTTCGGCGGCGAGCCCCCCCAGCCGGGCCACGGATCCGCGCAGCATCGGCAGGGTGCAGCGCAGCGGGTGCCAGGCGTCCGCGAACCGCACCGCCCGACGCAGGCCCGCCTCGCTGTTGCCGCCGACCCAGAGCGGGATGCGCGCGGTCCCGTAGGAGGCGGTGTCCGCCCAGGCCGCCCTGAGGCCTTCCAGGTGGGCGTCGGTCAGCCGCCCCCGCCGTTCGAACGGGACCCCGAGGGCGGCGAACTCCTGCCGGGCCCAGCCCACCCCCACGCCGAGGACCAGTCGGCCGCCGCTCAGCTCGTTCAGGTTGGCCGCCATCCGGGCGACGAGCAGCGGGTGCCGGTACGGGGCGATGAGGACGGTCGTGCCGAGCCGGACCCGGCCGGTGACACCGGCCAGCCAGGACAGCGTGGTGAACGGCTCGTAGAAGGGGGCGGGGTAGCGCTCGGCGACATCGGGCGTGATGGCCACGTGGTCCGAGACCATCAGCAGGTCGAAGCCCAGGTCTTCCACCGTCCGGGCCCAGTCGCGCAGGACTCCCGGGTCGGTGCCCGGGCCGAAGTTGGGGACGTTGATTCCGATCTTCACACCGCACAGGCTAGCCAGGCCGGACCGGCCGTCAGAAGGGATTCCTGCCTGTTCAGGAGGGATTCAGCCGTGAATTCACCGGTAATCTGAGCGGATGACCGAGACTCTCGACGCGACGGACTGGGCCATCCTGACCGAGCTCCAGCAGGACGGCCGGCTGCCCTTCACGGAGCTGGCCCGCCGGGTGAACCTGAGCGCGTCGGCGACGACGGAACGGGTCCGGCGACTGGAGACGGCCGGGGTGATCACCGGCTACCGCGCCGAGGTGGACCTGGAGCGGACGGGGCATCCGGTGCTGGCGGTCGTCCGGCTGAAGTACCCGGGGCCGGGGACGCGGCACGAGCCGCTGCGCCGGCTGGTCGGCGAGCGTCCGGAGATCCTGGAGTGCCTGCGCACCACCGGGGACGACTGCTACGTCCTGAAGGTGGCGACTACGTCGATGGGCCGTCTGGAGGAGGTCGTGGACGCGCTGGCGCAGCTGGGGAGCACGACCACCAACCTCGTCCTGAGCCGGACGCTGCCGTTCCGCGGCCCGCGCGTACCGCGCGCGGACGGCGGGCCGCTCTGAGTGGTCACGGCCGGGGGGGCGCGGGTGGCACGGGTCAGGGCTCGTAGCGCCCGCTGTCGTAGCGGGGGCTGTCGTTCTGCCGGACGGCGAGCGAGGAGGCGTAGCTGCCGTAGGCGGTGAGGGCGACCCCGCCGAGACCGCCGGTGGAGCCGTCGAGGTTCCACACCGCGATCGCGACGGTGTTCGTCCCGTGGGGGTCGAGGATGCCGTTCGGGACCGGGAAGCTGTGCTGCGGCCCCAGGTAGTTGACGTAGTTGCCCAGGTGCCAGCCGTTGACGAAGATCTCGGCCCGGTACCGGCGGGACGGGTCGTCGGTGAGGGTCAGACCGAGCGAGGTGTCCTGCCCGGCGGGCAGGTCGAGCGGCACCGTGGTGGTGTACCAGGACACCCCCGGGGTGGGGTCGGTGGCGGGCAGCCGGGTGGGGGTCCAGTCCTTGGTCGGGTAGCCCGGCAGCATGTAGCCCGCCCGCTCGCCGTGCAGTCCGCCGACGGCCAGCGGGCCCCGTACGGGGTCGACGGGGGTCTCGCCGCCGAGGTTCCCCTGGAGCCGCCAGGTCACGGCGCCGGGCGGGGCGCCGAGGAGCGAGGCGCCGAGCAGACCGCGGGCGGCCTTGTTGCCGTTGGACGCCTCGTAGTCCTCCTCGTGTCCCATGTCGACCGTCAGCACCGAGACGACGTTGTCCCCTCCGCTCCTCAGGAGGCCGGCCGGGAAGGCGTAGGTGGTCCCGTCGGTGGTGGAGCTGCCGAGGAAGGTGCCGTTCAGCCACGCCGAGGAGGCGGCCGCCCCGCCGCCGCTCTGCGTGGTCAGCGTGATGCCGGTCTCCGCGCCGGTGCCGGTGAACCGGCCGCGGTACCAGGTGCTGCCGGTGTGGAAGCCGTAGTCGTCGGCGAACAGGACCGGGAGCGTGACCGGACCGGTGGTGCTGTTGCTGGTGTTCCGGTCGGCCACCCGCCAGCCCGAGTCGTCGAAGCCGGGCCGGGCCTCGGGCGAGTCCTGGGTGTGCCGCCAGTCGGTCAGCGCGGGCAGGGTGACCGGGGCCGCCGTGGGGACGGTGCCGGTCAGGCTGCCGGTGTCCGTCCGGTGCGTGGACACCTTCGTGCCGTTCCAGGTCAGGGCGCCGGCGGGGCCGAAGACCTCGATGGCGCCGTCGGTTCCGACGTCCCCGGTGAGGGCCAGCGTGGTCCCGTCGGAGGCGGCGCCGCGCAGCAGGTGGCTGCCGCGGAGCAGCACCGGGCCGTGCGCGGTGTCCTGGCGCCAGAAGGTCTTGGCGGTGCCGGTGTCGGCCAGCAGCAGGAGCAGCGGGCGGTCGCCGCCGGTGATCCGGACCCGGGTCAGGCCGGTGTGGCGGTAGTTCAGCCGGAGGTCCCCGGTCGTCGGGTCCCAGGTGCTGGTGACGGCCCCGCCGGTGGCGGCTCCGTCGGTGGCGGTCACGTCGGTGGCGGTCACGGTGGGCCTGGTGGCGTAGTGCAGGACCGTCTCGCCGTCGGAGTCGTGGTCGCCGTAGAGCACCGCGACGTGCTGGTCGCCGATGGCGGCGTCGGTCATCAACTCCGAGGTGGAGTAGCGCAGCCGGGCCTTGCCGAGGTCGTAGCCGGCCAGGATGACCTTCGACTGCCGACCGTCCAGGGTGAGGGCGGTGCCGGGCTGCTGCGGAACGGTGTAGGAGCGGCCGCCGACGTCGACCGTGAGGTGCGCGCTGTCCCTGGTGACGGCGGTGGAGTCGGCGTGCCGCAGGACGTGGAACTGGGTGCCGGTGTCCGGGTTGGCCCGCGCGGTGTCGACGATCCTCGCGTTGTCGGTCGGCGCCGCGGACAGCGGGTCGGTCTTCGTCAGGGGGGCCACGGCCTGCGCGAAGTAGCCGATCAGCTTGTCCTGGTGGTACTTGGGGTCCAGCCGGCGGGTCTCGCTGATCGCGGCGCCGTAGTCGTAGGAGGTGTAGTTCTGCGGCATTCCCAGCCAGCCCCAGTTGGTGCCGCCGTAGGTCATGTAGAGGCTCTGCAGGGTCGCGCCGACCGCGATGTTCTGCTTGTAGAACACGTCCGCGAACCTGTCGTTGATCAGCTCGGCGCACTTGTCGTAGCCGGGGCCGCCCCACGGGTCGAAGGCGCCGCCCTGGAACTCGGCGGTCCCCAGCGGCTTGTCGGGAAGGCGGCCTCGGCTGATGTCCGGGACGCCGCGCCACGTGGCGGGGTGGGAGCAGTCGAAGCCCTGCGGGTAGGAGTCGGGGGAGTCCACGTCCAGGGCGGCGTGCCCGGTCTGGAAGGCGCCGTTGTTGTTGCCGACCAGCGGCACGGTGATGCCGTCCGCCTTCGCCCGGTCCTCCAGGTGCTTCATGTAGGCGCGGCCGTCCGGGCCGTTGTCGAAGTACTCGTTCTCCACCTGGTACTGGATCACCGATCCGGTGCCGTTGGTGAACTGGTGGCGGGCGATGATCCGGTCGATCCGCCGCTGCCACTCGTCGGAGTACGCCAGGTACCGCGGCTCGTCGCGGCGGTTGTCGCCCGGCTTCGTCGACAGCCAGCCGGGGAAGCCGCCGCCGTCGACCTCCGCGTTGATGTACGGCCCCGGGCGGGCGATCACGTAGAGGCCCAGGCTGTCGGCCATGGACAGCAGGCGGTCGATGTCGCGGATCCCGGTGAAGTCGTAGACCCCCGGCGCGGGCGAGTGGTAGCCCCAGTCGAAGTACAGGGAGACGGCGTTGAACCCGGCCGCCCTCATCTTCTGCAGCACGTCCAGCCAGAGGTCCGGGCTGGGCAGGCGGTAGGAGTGGAACTCGCCGGACCAGAGGTAGGTGCGCCTGCCGTCGATGAGGAACGAGTAGCCGTCGTACGTGACGGAGTGGGGGGCCCGTGCCGTCGGGGTGCCGACGGGCGCCGGAGCCGCCGGGGCGCCGGAGCCCGGTCCCGCCAGGAAGGCGACCGCGGCGCCGATCGCCAGGCCCCGCCTGAGGAGGGGCCGCCTTGCGGGATCACGCATCCGAACCTCCAGGTTCTCGACCGACCGGACCGCCAGCGACGGCCCCGGCACCGGCACCGGCACATCGCTCGAATGTCATCATCTGATGGATGATCAAATGATGACTAATCGTCAAATACCAGATGAATCGGGCATCTTGGGCAGTTGTACGGGATGGCCGATGCGCCGTCAACGACGCCGGCACGGCGGCTCGCCCGACCGGAACGGCCCCACCGGGCGGGCGGCGCCCGTAGCAGTCCGGTGACACGGAATGATCCATTCCGTCGACTGTTCGTACTACCTTCGATCATGCACAGCACCGCCGCAGCCCGGCCCCCACCAGGGAGGGAGCGGACAACGTGCCCGTCCTCACCCTTACTCGCACGGGAGAACCCGCATGTCCCTCCAGACGACCCGCCGCGCGTCCGCCGTCCGCTCGCTGGCCGGCACGGTCCTGACCACCGCCCTGCTGGTGTCCGCCGCGACGGCCTGCTCCTCCTCCCCCGGCACCGCCGCCGGCACCGCCGCGCCGACCAGCGCCGCGACCGGGGCGCCCGGCGCGACCGGGACGCCCGCACCGACCGGTACCCCCGGCTCGACCGGTACCCCCGGCTCGACCGGCACCGCCGCGCCGAGCACCGCACCGAGCACCGCGCCCGGCACCGCGAAGCCGACCGCCACGCCCACCGCGCGCCCGACCACCCCGCCGGCCGTACCGCCCAAGGCGACGTCGCCCGGCCGCACCCAGACCCTGGTGGACGGCAGCACCGCCGAGATCCAGGACCTCGGCAACCAGAACTACCGCGCCAAGATCGTCAGCCGCGGCTCGGTCCTGGCCACGCTGGAGACGAACAACAGCGACACCGGGCTGGACGCCAACGACATGTTCGTCGTGCTCTCGATGGACGGCCAGGTCCACTCCTGGATGGGCGGCGCGCAGCAGGGGCCGGGCACCTTCAAGCTCGCGGGCGGCTGGACGGCGAAGGTCACCAAGGTCGGCGAGCTGCACTACCGCGCGCAGATCCTCGGCATGGGGAACGAGGAGGTCGGCACCCTGGTGGCCAACCAGCAGGACGACGGCGCCGTCGCCAACGGCGTGTACATCGTGCTCAGCACCGGCGGCCGGATCAGCGCCCACATGTGAGCCGCGCCCCGGGCCGGCCCGCCGTCGGCGCCCGGCCCTACCCGAGCTCCCGGCCGCAGCGCAGGTTCCACCGCCCCGCGCGCCCGGACAGTTCGGTGACCGACAGCGGACGGACGTCGAGCCGCCAGAAGACCGCCGGGGGCAGGCCGAGCGCGTGCACCACCGCGGCCCGGACCACCGCGGGCTCGGCCACCACCAGCACCCGGCCGGCGTCCCCGGCCCGCCCGTCCAGCCAGCCGCCGACCCGGGTGACCAGGGCGGCGACCGACGCCCCGCCGTGCGGCGCCGCGGCCGGGTCCGACATCCAGGCGGCGAGCGCCGCCGGGTCGGTGGCGGCGACCTCGTCGAGGCTCCGGCCCCGCCAGGCCCCGACGTCCAGGTCGGCCAGGTGCGGAGCCGGCTCGGCGCCGAGGCCGAGCGCCTCGGCCGTCCGGCGGCAGCGCGGCGCGGGCCGGGTCGGCCGCTTCACCCCGCGGGCGACCGCGGCCCTGCTGTCCGGGGTCGCGCTGCTCGCCGTGTACGTGGTGCCGTTCCTCAAGTACCCGGCCAACCCGCCGTCGGTGGGCGACCCGGAGACGATCGGCCAACGCACCACGCTGTACTTCCTGATGATGGCGCTCAGCGTGCTGCTGGCGGTCCCCGCGGTGATCGTCGGCAAGCGGCTCGCCCCGCGCCTGGGCAACTGGTACGCCACCGTCGTCGGCGTGCTGGGCTTCGGGGTGGCCGTCGGCCTCGCCTACGTCCTCCTGCCCGCGATCAACGAGGTGCCCGAGGACTTCTCGGCCGCCCTGCTCTGGCAGTTCCGGATCTCGGCGCTCGCCATCCAGCTCACCCTCTGGGCCACCTTCGGCCTGGTCTTCGGCCACCTCGCCGAACGGCTCCTCGCCCCGAAGCCCGCGACCGCCGCGGCGCCCCGGGAGACCGCGCAGAAGGCCGCCGCGTCCGCGCTCTGACCCGGACCGGCGCCCCACCCGCACGACCGGGGCCGGCAGGGACGACCTCGCGTCGTCCACCTGCCGGCCCCGTTCGCATTCGGTGGCAATGTATCCATGTCACAGCTGAGTTGACGCGCCGACGGCTTCAGTCGGGGGGCCGGTCATGACCGCGGGCGGGTGAGGTCCGGTTCGTCGTCCCACCGCACCGGTGTGGCGGTGCCCGCGAGCCAGTCACGGCGCAGGACGGCGTACCCGACGCTGTCGTGGGCCGGTCCGTCGCCCGCGGGCCAGGCCTCCCGGTAGTGCGCCTCCTTGACGTAGCCGCAGCGCAGGAAGGTGCGACGCATGGCCAGGTTGTCCCGGCGGGTGGTTCCCTCGACCCGGTTCACCTGCGGGAACTCATCGAACAGATAGCGCGTCAGCCAGTCCAGTGCCCGGCTGCCGAGACCCCGGCCGCGGTGCGGTGCGGCGAGCCTCAGGTCGAACACCGGGGTCTCGTCGCCCAGGTCCTCCAGGCGGATCAGGCCGACGTCCCGGCCGTCGGCGGTGATCCAGAACGTCCGGGTCCGCGGACCGTCGAACAGGCCGTCCGCCACCCACCGGCGAGCCTGGTCGGCGTGGACCCGGGCGGTGCTGTGGAACGGCCACTCGTGGCCGCCGAGGAAGGCGACCAGCGCGTCCGTCTCGGCGGGCCGGTCGGGCAGGGAACGTCGGTAGGTGATCTCCACCGGGGCACCCTACGTGCGGGAGGCACCGGGCTCCCAGGCGTTTTCGACGGGACGGCGGCCCGTCCGGCCTCACCGGCGGCCGGACTCCGGTCCGACAGTCTGGTGGGCGGTCAGCACGCGGGTGGTGCTGCCGTCGTCCTCCTGGATGTCCCGGACGTGTGCGAAGCCGATCCTGGTCAGCAGGGTCAGCGAGGCGCTGTTGTGCGCGGCCACCGTGGCGTGCACCTCGGGCAGCCCGAGGGTGCCGAAGCCGTGGCCCACGAGGGCCCGGGCCAACTCCGTGCCCAGGCCGGACCCCCACGCCGCCGGAGCCAGCGCGTAGACGATCTCGTGGCCCCCGACCGCGTCGGTCGGCTTGATCTCGGCGTGCCCGATCAAGGAGCCGTCCCGGCGGACGGCCCAGACGTCGAAGAGGTCCTGCGCGTAGACCTTGGTGAAGATCCGCCCGAACAGGGCCCGGTCCTCCTCCTCGGAGGCGGGGCCGTCGCCCATCCACCGCGACACCCGCACGTCCTGGAACAGGGCCACGAAGGCGTCCTCGTCCTCGGGGACGTAGCGGTCGAGGAGCAGCCGCTCGGTGTGCAGGATCGGGGTCTGGCTCATGGACGGCGACGCTACCCACCGGACGAGGCACCCGACAAACCACCTTGACACCGCCGTGCCGATCCGCCCATCGCGCCGCCCGCCGCGGCGGCTGGTGGGCCCGGCCCCGCCGGTCGCGGCGGGGCGACCAGCGCGGGGCCGCCCAGCGGGCCGACCACGGCCTGTGGACGGTCGGCTCAACCTCGGCGAGGCCGGCGGGATGATCACCCTGGAGGGCGACGCCCACCACGCCAGCGGGCATTACTGCTTGACAGGGTGCGTAATACTGTAACGCGCACGGGCCCGAGCGCCGGCGGCGCCGGACCGACGGGCCCCTCCCAGCGAGCTCGGAGCACGACATGCACCCCTTCCTCGACCAGCCGGGGCCGCTGGCCTTCGCACACCGGGGCGGTGACCTCGGCCGTCCGGAGAACTCGCTCGCGGCCTTCGAGGCCGCCGTGGCCCTCGGGTACCGCTACCTCGAAACGGATGTGCACGCCACCGCCGACGGCGTCCTGGTGGCCTTCCACGACTCCCGCCTGGACCGCGTCACCGACCGCACCGGCGCGGTGGCCGACCTGCCCTGGGAGACCGTCAGGCAGGCCCGGATCGGCGGCACCGAACCGGTACCGCTGCTGGAGGACCTGCTCGGCGCGTTCCCGGAAGCCCGCTTCAACGTCGACGTCAAGGCGATGCCGGCCGTCGGACCGCTGGTCGGGGCGGTCCGCCGGACGAACTCCTGGGACCGGGTCTGCGTCGGCGGCTTCTCCGACCGCCGCCTCTCGGCCGTCCGCGCCGCCGCCGGCCCCCGGCTGGCCACCTCGCTCGGCCCCCGCGAGGTGGCCCGGCTGCGGCTGCGCTCGCTGGCCGGGCCGCTGCTGCGGGGTCCCGGGGCGCCGTTCGCCGGGGTGTGCGCGCAGGTGCCGGAGCGGCACCGGGGCGTGCCGGTCGTCGACCGCGCCTTCGTCCGCGCCGCCCACCGGCTCGGCCTGCCGGTGCACGTCTGGACCGTGGACGACCCCACACGGATCGGGGCTCTCCTCGACCTCGGGGTGGATGGCATCATGGCCGATCGCATCGACGTCCTGCGGGACGTCCTCGGCGAGCGCGGCTGCTGGACCGACGGCAGCACCGGCTCCAGCACGGTGACAGGAGCCTCATGAGCACCACGGCCCACCTTCCGGACCGCCAGGCGGTCACCACCGACGACCGGGCCCTGCGCCGGATGCAGTTCGGCTGGTACGTCAACGACTGGGCGAACGCCGCCTTCTCGGCCACCGTCCTGACGGTGTTCCTCGGGCCGTACCTGACCTCGGTGGCCAAGAACGCCGCCGACGCGGCCGGCGACGTGCACCCGCTCGGCCTCTCGATCCGCGCCGGATCGTTCTTCCCCTACACGGTCTCCTTCTCCGTGCTGATCTCGGTCGCGGCGATGCTGCTGACCGGGACGGTCGCGGACCGCACCGGGCGGCACAAGGAGCTGATGTGCGGCGCCGCCTACGTCGGCGCGGTCGCCACGATGGGGATGTTCTTCCTCGACGGCGACCGCTACCTGCTCGGCGGCGCGCTGCTCGTGGTCGCCAACATCGCGTACGCGGTGTCGGTCGCGCTCTCGTACGCCTACCTGCCGGCCCTGGCCACCCCCGACGAACGCGACACCGTCTCCTCCAAGGGCTGGGCGTACGGCTACGCCGGCGGCGGCCTGCTGCTGGTCGCCAACCTCGCGCTGTTCGAGGGCCACGACGCGCTCGGCCTGTCCTCCGGCACCGCCGTGCGGATCTGCCTGGCCTCGGCCGGCCTGTGGTGGGCGCTGTTCACCGTCGTCCCGATGCTGCGGCTGCCGTCCCGGGCGGGCGCGGTGCCCGAGCGCGCCGCGGCCGCACCCGACGACCGGCCCACCGCCGGGAGCCTGCGCGAACTCGCCCGCACGCTGCGCGGCATGCGCGAGCACCCGCTCACCCTGCTCTACCTGGGCGCCTTCCTCTGCTACAACGACGGCATCCAGACCGTCGTCTCCCAGGCCTCGCTCTACGGCAGCGAGGAGCTCGGCATGGACCAGACCTCATTGGTCGCCGCCGTGCTCCTGGTCCAGATCGTCGCGATCGGCGGCGCGCTGCTGCTCGGCCGGATCGCCCGCCGGTACGGTGCCAAGCGGACCGTCCTCGGCTCGCTGGTCGGCTGGGTGGTCACCCTCGCCCTCGGGTACGTCATGCCCGCCCACCAGCCCGCCTGGTTCTTCGTCCTGGCGTGCATGATCGGCCTGGTGCTCGGCGGCAGCCAGGCACTCTCCCGCTCGCTGTTCTCCCACCTCATACCGGCGGGCCGGGAGGCGGAGTACTTCAGCCTCTACAAGGTCAGCGACCGCGGCACCAGCTGGATGGGCCCGCTGGTCTTCGGCCTCGCCTACCAGATCACCGGCAGCTACCGCTCGGCGATCATCTCGCTGCTGGTGTTCTTCGTGATCGGCTTCGCCCTGCTGACGAAGGTCCCGCTCCGCCGCGCCATCGAGGCGGTCGGCAACCCCGTCCCCGAGCGGCTGTGACGGTCCGGACCCGGGCGGCAGGCCTGCTGCCGCCCGGGTCCGGACCCCCGGGTCCTCACGAACCCGCGGTGGCCGCCTCCAGCGTGGTCGCCATGACCGGGCTGGTGAAGGTGTTCGTGGCGTCCCCCGAGGACGGGTGGTAGGAGCCCCACTTCAGGTAGTTGCGGGTGCCGTCCCAGGTGGTGCCCTTGAAGGTGCCCGAGCCGGTGGTGAACGTCTGCTTCACGCCGTCGAACCAGAAGTCGATGGTGCCGTCGGTGCGGCCGAGACGGATCTTCAGCGCGTAGGAGTGCCACTGGTCGTTGGCGGTCGGCGCGGTCCACAGCTGGTGCGCGACGTGCTCGGTGTCCCACTCCTGGAGGCGGATCCGCCCGGTCGTCGCGTCGATCTCGATCGGGTGGTTCGCCGTGCCGGTGCTCGGCGAGCACTTCAGCTGGAAGACGTACCTGCTGTTCGCGTCCTTGATGTCCACCTTGGACGACCAGCCGAGGTAGAAGGTGTCCCCCTCCTTCAGGTCGGGGCCGAGCGTCTCGCAGCGCTCCTCGCCCGCGGCCTGGAAGGCCCGCCACACACTGCCCTTCGCCGCGTCCTTGACGACGCCGAAGTTGCCCGCCGCGCACTGGACTCCGGTGAACGAGGACGGGCCCTTGGCGGTGCTCGGGCTCCAGAGGACCTTGCCCGCCGCGGCGGCCGGGCTGCTGGCGGCGGCCGAGCCGCAGGAGAGCGCGAGCACGGTGAGGGCCGCGGCGCCGACGGCGGTCTTGCGGTGCTGGGACAGAAGGGACATGCCTCTCCCGGGTGGATGAGTGGCGGAGAACGGAGGCCGTCCGGCCGTGGGGGCGACCCGGACGCATGGAGCGATCCGACCATCTGACCACCTGACGGACCGTTGTCCAAGCGGTCCGGCCGGTCGTGGCCCTTTCGGGCAGGTCCGCGGCGCGCCCGCTACCGGGTGCGCGGCGGTGCCCCGCCCTCGTCCCCGGCGCCCGCGTCGTAGGACGAGGTGCCCTCGTCCAGCAGCGGCTCCTGGGTCTTCAGGTGCGCGGGGGCCAGCGCCCGCAGCACGTGGTAGCCGGTGATGACGACCAGGGTGCCCAGCGCGATGCCGCTCAGGCTGAAGGTGTCGGTGAACTTCATGGTGACGTTCCCGATGCCGATGACGGCCGTGCGCGCGCCCTATTCCCCCGCACCCGAGCCCACGCCACCAGAAGGAACGCGGGATCGGCCACGAGATCGAACAGGTCGCCAGACCTACGACGGGGATCACCCATCGCCCATCGGTGCAGTTCGGTCTGGATACCCAGTCGGCAACGGACCTGCCCTCCGCCGGCCTGGCTGGCCGGCGGGACGGGCGACCGGGGACGGTTCCCACGGTCACCACACAACCGATCGACGAGGGAGGTGCCCAGCTGTTGCCCCGACAGCATCGCCACGACTACGCCGCAGACATTCATCGTGGCCTCCCCACCGGCGATTCCTCCCGGCTTCGGAGTCGAACAGCCGCACGAAGACGGCCATTCACGCGCTGCTGACCATCCCATCAGGCTCAACGTCTACGGCGTCGGCTGAATTCAGCCGACGCAGTAGCGTTCGTCATACCGGCGGAGAGTGGCTATTCCGCTCGTGCCGTATTCCTTCTCGCGGCCGAGGGCGGCAGGTCGCTGCCCGCCGTCGTTGGACTTCAGGGTTGACGCGGTCTCTCTGCTCGGGAGGGCTCGGCCCGGGCGGCCTCGGGTGTCAGAAGATGGACCAGCCGGTGAGGGTGGTGAGGGTGTCGAGAGCGGTGATGCCGGCGGTGGAGTTGCCGTGGCGGTCCAGGGCCGGGCCCCAGGTGCAGACGGTGCAGCGGCCGGGGATGACGGCGATGATGCCGCCGCCGACGCCGCTCTTGGCCGGGAGTCCGACGCGGTGGGCGAATTCGCCTGCGGCGTCGTAGGTGCCGCCGATCAGCATGACGGCGTTGATGCGCTTGGCCTCGCTGCGGGTGAGCAGGCGGGTGGCGTCGGCTCGTAGGCCGTGGCGGGCCAGGAAGCCTGCGGCGCGGGCGAGGTCGCGGCAGTTCATGGCCAGCGAGCACTGCCAGAAGTAGTGGTCGAGGATGTCGGGGACGGGGTTGTCGAGGCGGCCGTGGTCGGCGAGCAGGTGGGCCAGGGCGGCGTTGCGGTGTCCGTGGCGGCTCTCGCTGAAGGCGACTTCGGCGTCGAAGTCGATGCGGGGGTTGCCGCTCTCGGTGCGTAGGAAGTCGCGCAGGGCGCCTCGGGCGTCGCCGGTCAGGGTGAGGAGCCGGTCGGTGACGACCAGGGCACCGGCGTTGACGAACGGATTGCGGGGGATCCCCTGCTCGCGTTCCAGCTGAGCCAGGGAGTTGAAGGGCGAGCCGGAGGGCTCCTTGCCCACCCGGGTCCACAGCGCGTCGCCGTCGGCGGCCAGCACCAGGGCCAGGGTGAAGACCTTGGAGAGGGACTGGATGGAGAAGGGCTCCCGCCAGTCGCCGGTGCCGCGGGTCTTCAGTCGCGGGTTGGCCTCCGCGATGGCGAGGCCGAACCGGCTCGGGTCGACGGAGGCCAGGGCCGGGATGTACTGCGCGACGCGGCCGTCGGTCAGGCCGGGCTGGACGGCATGGGTGATGTCCTCGAACAGCATTCGGTAGTCCATGCCACCCCCGGAGCGTGCCGCCGTCGTCACCGCCTGGGTCCAGCATCGGGCGGAGCGCGGGATGCCGGAAGGCCCAGGACGCGGGGTTCATGCGCACGCTATGGTTACGCTGAGAGCTTTCTGCACAACCGAGAGTGATAATGGGATGATGGACCAGGTCAGCCCGGATGACGACGCCACCCCCACCGGACCGCCGGGCCCGCCGACCGCTCAGGTCGCGGACGAGGTGACACCCAACTCCGCAGTGGTCAAGTGCATGGGCCGCACCTACGGGACCATCCCCTTCCAGGGCGCGGTGGTCGTCACCGACATCACGGACATCACCTGCCCCGTGCCACTGGGCGACGCCCTGCCGAACGGCGACGGCGCCTGGGAGGTCCGGAGCGTCGGCGGGAGGAGCCTCGCCCCGGCCCGCGACCTGCTGCACGCCGTCGCCGTCCTGCACGAACTCGGCCGCCGGCCCCGCAACCGGCGCTGACCCGGCAGCGCCGGCCGGGTCGCAGTTCCGTCAGGCCCCTCTCGCTCCGACGCGTTCCACAGCCTCCCGGACCCGCACGGCGCATTCCACGGGAAGAACCGCCCGGGATCTCCCAGTCCGGACCGGAGCGCGCCCGGAGGCGGGGACCCGCCGGCAATCCTCCTCCACAGGCCGGGCGGGGCCGGTCCGACCCGCCGGTCGGACCGGCCCCGCTGGCGTAGTGGCTGAGTACCAGGGCCTGCTACTTCGCGCAGAGCCGGTTCAGGTCCATGACGTCGATCTTGATGGAGTCGGTGGCGGGGCTGCTCCAGGGGTGGCTGTTGAGGAAGTCCTGCGCGGCGTTGCGGACGCCCTGCCAGGTGGTGGCGTTGGTCGGGGCGCCGGCTTGGCGAAGGTCGTTCTGGGTGTTGCGGACGGCCTGTCCGCAGGTGCTCGCCTTGGTGGGCGCTGGGGCGGCGACTGCTGTGGTGGCCGCGATGGTGCTGTACGCGACGGCGGTCAGGGCAAGTGCGACGACGGCCTTCTGGATCCTCACGCGCTGTTCCTCTCGCAGACCGGGAGATCCGCTCGATCCCCGGATCGGGTTGGCAGCGATGAGTCTGGGGGGCGGGGACGACCGGCGCCGCGCAGGCGCGGCCGTGGGCACTCGAACGAGGTAGTGGGCCAGCCGCGGAGCCGGCCGGTGCTCACTGGCACTGTGACGCGGTCCGGGGTGCCGGGCCTCTGCTCAGACGAAGGTGACGATGTCGTCGGCGCGGGCCGAGTGGACGCCCGCGGACGTCTCGCGCATGTATCGCTGGCGCAGCGCGTGGGCCTGTTTGTACGCATCCGTTGCCAGGGCGTCGGCCATGGCCTCCGCCGAGTCGAAGCTGATCTGGACGATCGCGTCGATCGGCTCCTCCGCGCCGTCGGTGGCGAGGTCGGTGAGGTGGTACTGCACGTAGGTGCGGGTCTGCGGGAGCGCCTGGTACGTCGGCCCGTACTCGTGCTTCATGAAGTGCCGGAACTCCTCGGTGGAGACCTCGGGCCGCTTCCGGATGACGGTCAGCAGGGTGATCACGGGGTTCCCTTCGGGGGCTGGTGCTGTGGCGATGACGCCATCGTGCCAGCGGCTGGGCTGTTCGAAGGGCAGACCCGCGTCCGTTCTTGCCGCGGAGCGGGGGGAGGCACGCCGGTGGTGGTGTTCCTGGGAGTGCGCTACCCCCTGTGGCCCGGCCTTCCACGGTTGCGGTGCGGGGGCCAGTCTCCTGGCGGCGGTGCACCGGCTGGATGCGGCCGTGGCGAGGAGGAGGAACGGACGTGGCGCTGCTGGGCTCGCCGTCCCGCTCGGGTGCTCGCATCCGCGCTCCTGGTCCGGTCCTCCTCCCGCCCCGCCGGGCCTGGACCGGCAGGGCGACGCCTTCCGTCACCGACTCCGCCGAGGGCACTTCTCCCGGGCGGATGGTCTCGGTGCGGTGCGGGCGCCCTCACCGCACCGGTCGGTGACCGCTCTACCGCGCCGAGTTTGGCCGGCGTTCGGCCACCGTCGAGGAGCCGAGGAGGGCGAGGGCGGCGGCGTCCGAACTGCCCGGCTCGGCGGTGCCGACCAGGAGGTGCTGGCCTCTCGCGCCCTGGACGTCGAACGACTGGTAGGTAAGGGTGAACCGGCCGACAGCCGGGTGGTTGAAGGTCTTGGGCCGCAGGCCGAGGGAACTGACGCCCTGGCCGCGCCACATCTGCTCGAACTCCTCGCTGGCGCCGCGCAGTTCAGCGACCGTGCCGGCCAGCCGGGGATCGTCGGGATGGTGTCCGGCGGCCAGGCGCAGGGCTTCGACCGCGCCCTCGGCGACGCTGTGCCAGTCCGTGTAGAGGTCTCGGGCGGCTGGGTCCAGGAAGAGGGAGCGCAGGACCTGGCGGCGGTCGGCGAGTGGCGAGAGCAGGGCATCGGCCAGGGCGTTGGCCGCGAGCACTTCGAGGCGGCGGTTGATGACGTACGCGACCGCGGCGGGGAACGCCTCCATCAGCTGGAGCAGAGCCGGCTCCACGTCGTCCGGCGCGTCGGCGGCCTCGGTTCTGGGCAGCAGGCCGGCGAGGCGGTAGGCGTGCCAGTGGGCGTCGCCGCTCAGGCGCAACGCGCGTGAGATGGCGTCGATGACCTGGCCGGAGGGGCTGCGTTCGCGTCCCTGTTCCAGGCGGGTGTAGTAGTCGGCGCTCACCCCGGCCAGGACCGCGACCTCCTCGCGTCGCAGCCCCGCGACCCGGCGGTGTCCGCAGGTGGCCAGGCCCACGTCGGCGGGCTTGAGGCGCGAGCGCCGCGCTTGCAGGAATTCGCCCAGGTCGGAGCCGCTCATGCTCCGATCGTACGCGCGGTGTTCCTGGGTGCGGCGCACCCAGGAAGCCTCGCCCTGCCCGACCGGGGGAATCGGCGTCAGGATCGGGTGTGGGTGGATGGGCCGCCCGGCCCGGCGCATGCCGGGCCTCTTCGAAGGGGTTCTCATGACCGTCCCGTCCGTCTCCGCAGGCAAGGTTGTTCTGGTCACAGGCGCGAGCAGTGGGATCGGTGCGGCGACGGCCCGGCGGCTGGCCGCCTCGGGCCACCGGGTGATGCTCGGCGCCCGCCGCACTGACCGCGTCGCCGCCCTCGCCGAAGACCTCCGGGCCGCCGGCGGCGAAGCCGACCACCGGGAGTTGGACGTGACCGACCTGGAGAGCGTGCGGGCCTTCGTGCGGGCCGCGCAGGACCGGTACGGCCGGGTCGACGTCCTGGTCAACAACGCCGGGGTGATGCCCCTCTCGTCGCTTGACGCGCTCAAGGTCGACGAGTGGAACCGCATGATCGACGTCAACGTACGCGGGGTGCTGCACGGCATCGCCGCCGTCCTGCCCCTCATGCGGGCCCAGGGTTCCGGCCACGTCGTCAACATCGCCTCCGTCTCCGGGCACCGCGTCGACCCGACCGCCGCCGTCTACAGCGCCACCAAGTTCGCGGTCCGGGCACTGTCCGAGGGTCTGCGGCAGGAGAGCCGCGACCTGCGGGTGACCGTAATCAGCCCCGGACTGACCAGGAGCGAACTGGCCGAGGGCATCAGCGACACGGCGGTGCGAGAGGCCACCGAGGACATGCTGAAGATCGCGATGCCCGCCGACGCCGTCGCCGCGGCGATCGACTACGCCGTTGGCCAGCCCGCCGAGGTCGACGTCAGCGAGATCATCGTGCGGCCCACCGCCCAGGGCTGAGCCGACCGAGCACGGAGACAAACCATGGTGACGAAACAGCAGGTGGAAGCCTGGGTCGAAGGCTACGTGCGGGCCTGGACCTCCAACAGCCGCAAGGACATCACCCCGCTCTTCACCCCCGACGCCGAGTACCACGAGCGGCCGTACGAGACCGACTGGGTCGGCCGCGAGGCGATCATCGAGGGGTGGCGCGGCCGGGCCGGATGGCAGGAAGGCGGCTGGGACTTCGAGTGGTCCCTCCTCACCATCAACGGGGACACGGCGGCCATCGAAGGCACCGGGCGCTACAAGGAGTTGGGAACCTTCGCCAACCTGTGGACCGTCACCTTCGACGGCCACGGCAAGTGCACGGTGTTCCGCATGTGGAACAACCAGATCTGAGCCACAGCCACCTGCAGAGCGAGGCTCTCTGCAGGTGCTGAGGGCGTGAACGATGCTCCGCTCAGGGAGAAGGCTCTGTTCACGTGCGGCGGGCGCGTGACGCAGACGCCCACGTGGCGCGTCGGCGCAGCGCCTTGGGCTTCAGTTCACCCGATCAGGTGGATCTGGACTGTCTGGACCCCCTCAACAGCCGACCGCGTCCCCCGACATCGGTGACAGGCAGAACGAGCATCGGATGCCGGTGACAAGTACGGCGAGCAGCCGGTGAAACCCAGCGCGCTCCTACCGCCGGTCTCGCCCAGGTCGTCCGCGGACCAGCGGCTGCCCCGAACCGGCTCCGGCCGTCAGGCCGTACGGGTGTCGCGGTTGCCCGCCTTATCGCATCTCCCTCCCCGATGGCGGCCATAGTGGGCATTTCCGTCATTTACGGATGGGAGGTGGCTGATTTGAACAAACAGCTCATCACCGATGGTGACCATGTGGGTACTGTGTGCATCGCATCGCGGTAGGACGTATACGGGCCTTGGAAGCTCCGGCCCGCGTCATCGCTCCGCCCGAAGCGCTCCTCCCGCCAGTTCGCACCAGCACTTCCAGTCATGCCGCCGACGGCCCCTCGCCAACGGGCGGCAGGAAGGACCTCGCATGCCCCTCCCCTCGACACTGCGGCGCTGCGGCGCCGCAGCGGCGGCCGCGGCGCTCTTGCTGCTCGTCCCGACGCCGGCGTCGGCTGTCGACTTCGGCCTCGGCGGCAACGTATCCCTCGACTGGTCGGTCCCCAACGCTCCCTCAGGGCATCTGACCAACATCACCTTCCCGATGGCGATCAACCCGGCGAGCGAGCAGACCGGCCTCTACTACGCCCAGCAGTTCGGCGTCGTCAACGGCAAGACCGGCTATACGGGCCTGCAGCCCCAGCCGACCAGCGGCAACAGCCAGAGGTGGGTCCGGCAGGCCAACCCCTGATCCCAGATGATCCGGGAGCGGCCGAAGCCTGACGGCGTCGTCGACGCCTGAACCGCGCGCGTACGCATAGGCGGCGCCCTTGCCCTGATGAGGGCGGGGGCGCCGTGGTGTGCCGGGGAGGGGCGTCTACGCCGTCGATCACCGCCGTCCTCCTCGTCCCTCCCCGCTCCCCACCCTGGACGGCCACTGGCACGTCCACGACGGCCACCTCCCCACCGCCATCACTGTCCTGCGGTAACCGGTCACCGAGAAGCGGTTCCCACCACCGGTCGCACGGGAAGTCCTTCAGGAAGAGCGGAACGGCGTCGCGTTCGCCCGGGAACACCTTGGCCCGCTTCCGGCGAACGCCGCCGGCCCTCGTCACCCGCCGACCCACCCCTCGCACCCGGGAGATCGCGATGACCGACAACCCGTCCGCGCAGCACGGCGTCCCGTCCTCACTCGACCCTGACCCGCTCCGTGACGAGCACCCCGAGATCGTGGACGGCGCGGCCGTCGACGGGAACATTCATGTCGGGTACTGGGACAGCCCGGCGGACCGACGGTCGCTCGACCAGGCCACCGACCGGCTCACCGACCTCGTGGCGGGGCGGCTGGCCGCCGCACCCGGCCGCAGTCTGCTGGACGTCGGCTGCGGAACGGGACGGCCCGCGCTGCGCATCGCCCGGGCCACCGGTGGCCAGGTGTCAGGAATCTCGGTCAGCGCCGAAGACATCGCCCTCGCACGGACCCGGGCGGATGCCGCCGGGCTCGCCGACCGGGTGGATTTCCGGTACGCGGACGCCTGCGCACTGCCTTTCGAGTCCGCGTCCTTCGACGGTGCCTGGGCGATCGAGTCCATGATGCACATTCCCGACCGGACCGCCGCCCTCACCGAGATCGCCCGGACTCTGCGGCCCGGTAGCACGCTGGTCGTCACCGACGTGCTGCTCCGGTCGCCGGTGACCGGTGAGGCCGCGGAGACGGTCCGCCGGACCTGCCGGGCGTTCGGGTCCCCTGCGCTCCCCGAGCCGGCGGAGCTCCGCACGGCCCTCGACCGCGCCGGTCTGGAGGTTCTGGAGTTCCAGGACATCGGGGAGCACGTCCGGCGCACCTACCAGGCGTTCGCCGATGCCTTCGCGAGTGTCACCCCCTCCGTGGACGACCCGCACTACGAGTTCTTCGACTTCGCCCGTTCCCTTCCCCGGTTCGGTGCCCTCGCGGAGATCGGCTACGCCTTCGTGGTCGCGCGCCGCCGGTGAACGGAGGCGCCGGCCGGTCCGGCGGGGCCGGAGGACGGCATCGCCAGGACGCGAAGGGCGGCCGATCCGGCCAATACAGTTCCATCACGATCCGTCAGCGGTGGCAGGAAAGAATCGCTCAAGAATCCGCTGCCGGAGCCCCGTCGCCATGCAGCAGGCGGACCGGGCCGATACCGGACCGTGCGCGGACAAGGCCCCGCCCCGGCGATTCCGCCGGGGCGGATCCGCGGCATACACCGGGAGGCAATCCCTCAGCACGCGACCGTTCGCCGTGTCAAGTGGAACTCAAGGCGCCCCGAAGAAGTTCGTCATCGCACCTGTTCTCCGGGATTCGGCTAACCTCGCGGAGTGGAGATGCAAGCTTCAGGTCGTTCATTCTCCAGTTCGAATCCAGACCGCTTCGTCCCGCCCCGACCCCGCCGTTCGGACCGCTCGACCCCCCGCCCGTTCGACCGTTCGTACGGGAATACTGATTCCGAACCCCCGTGCCCGTCCGAGCGTGACGGGGGACCCTCATGACCGGGGCAGCCCCGCCCCGACCGGTGGTGGGCGCACTGATCCGTGATCCGGCCGGCCGGATCTTCGTCCAACGCCGCTCGGCCGACCGCTCCCTCTTCCCCGGTTGCTGGGACGTGGTCGGTGGAGCCGTGGAACCAGGGGAGTCCCTCCTGGACGCGCTCCGCAGGGAGATATCGGAAGAGACGGGGTGGCGGTTGCGCCGCGTTCTCGCCCGGGTGGCACACACGGAGTGGACGGGGGACGGCATACGACACATCGAGTCGGACTACCTCGTCGAGGTGGACGGAGACCTCTCCTCGCCCGCGCTCGAACGGAACAAGCACACCGAGTTCGCCTGGCTGGCCGCCGAGGACGTCACGCTGCTCGACGAGAACACACTGCGCAGCGGCAGCACCTTCATCAAGGACGTCGTGACCGCGGCACACGCTTGGCGCGCCGACCCTTCGGGGAGCCGCACGGCTCTCTGAACCGTCTGCGGACACGTAAGTCCGATCCGGGCCGAACAACCCTTTCCCGACTTCCCACGTCATCGTCGAGCGGTGTTCTGCGAGGGGAATATTCTGCATGCCCGGCGACAGGCTGAAGGACATCCGTCCGCGACCACGAGTGCTGATGATCGGATTTGCCGGGCATCAAGGAAAGGAGTACCTGCCGATCGTACAGGAGATTGCCGATATCGTCGGCGGCGTCGACTCCGCCCCGCCCGCCGGGCCACTCGCCGACGAATGGGGATTCCCGTACTACGGGAGCCTCGACGACGCACTGAAAGCCGTCGACTTCGACGCCGCAGTGGTCACCGTGCCTCACGGCGAGCATTTCCCGGTCTGTACGCGGCTGCTGGCGCACGGCCGGCACGTCATCAAGGAGAAGCCGTTCGCGGTCACCGAACCTGAAGCGCGCCAGCTGATACATCGCGCGCAGCAGGCCGACCGCAGCGTCTTCACACTGCTGCAACGGAACTTCGACCCGGTGTTCCGGTTCGCCCGGGACAACCTCGCGCGGATCGGGAGGCCCTACTGGTTCTCCTACGACTACCACTTCAACCTGGCTCGTCCGACCACAGGTTGGCGCGCGTCCCGGGAGCAGGCAAGGGGTGGTGTGCTCCTCGACATGGGCTACCACCTTGTCGATGTGCTCAACGGGATGTTCCCCGAAACCCCCCGGGTGCACTCGGCCTTCGTGCACCAGTACCAGGAGACGCGGGATCGCCGGCTGGAGGATCTGGTCGCCCTCCTGTGCAGCTACCCGTCGAGGGGGCTGGCGGGCTCGCTGCGCATCTCGCGCCACAGCCTCGCGAAGACCGAACAGCTCTGCGTGCTCGGTTCGGAAGGCGCGTTGACCGTCGCCCCCGGGACGGCCACCCTGCATGCCGTCGGAGGGGCCCCGTTGGAACGCTACGCCCCGGAAGGATCCAGGACCGACATCACGCGCTCCATGTTCATCCACTATCTGGACCGCCTGGAGGACCGCGACTACCGCCGGGACCACCTCCTGCGTCAACTCGCCACCGTACGCACGATCGACGGAATCTACCGGGCCCGATCGGGCGGGACGAGCGGACTCACCGACCGATGCGCCTGACCCACCCCGCAAGGACAGGAAGAGAGCACATGAGCACCGACGAACGGCTCGCCCTTCTCGGGGGCGCACCCGCCATCTCGCGGCCACTGCCCCACGAGGTGTGGCCGCCCCCCGCGGACGAGGCGGAGCTGTCCGAGCTGGCCGCGCAGCGGAACACCGACATCTCCATCAAGGGCAACAGCGGCCCCATCGGCCGGCTCGAAGCCGACTTCCTCGCCTTCCTGGACGGCGGCGCCCGCTACGCGGTCACCTTCAACTCCGGCACCAGTGCGCTCCTCGCCGCCTACTTCGCCCTCGGCGTGCGCGAGGGGGTGGACGTCGTGGGACCGGCGCTCACCTACCACGCCGCGCTGAGCCCCGTCTTCGCGCTGCGCGGTGACGTGGTCCTCGCCGACATCGACCCCGACACCCGCGGCCTGGACCCCAAGGCACTCCAGTCCGCGCTGACCGAGCACACCAAGGTCGTCACCGTCGTCCACCAGTGGGGCCACCCCTGCGACATGGACGCGATCCTGTCGATCGCCGAACGGCACGGGCTGCGCGTCCTGGAGGACTGCTCCCACGCCCACGGCAGCCGCTACAAGGGCCGGCCGGTCGGCACCTTCGGCGACGCCGCCGTCTTCTCCCTCCAGGCCAACAAGGCCGTCTACGCCGGAGAAGGCGGCATCCTCGTCACCAACGACCCCGGGGTCCAGGACCGCGCCACCCTCCTCGGGCACTACCGGGACCGCTCCCGGGACTCTGTCCTCGACGAGGACCTGCGGGCCCACTGGGTCACGGGCTTCGGACTCAAGCTGCGCATGTCGCCGTTCAACGCCATCGTCGCCCGGCATGCCCTCGCCGCCTTCCCCGCACGCAAGGAGGCCCGGCACCGGTGCCTGCGGCACCTCGGCGAGCAGCTCGCCGACGTGGAGTACCTGCGGCAGGTCCATGTCGCCGACCACGTCGACATGGGCGCCTGGTACGGCTACAAGCCGCTCTACCGGCCCCAGGCGCTGGGTGGCGTTCCGCGTTCGGTGCTCATCCGGGCGCTGCGCGCCGAGGGCATGGAGGTCGGCGCCCCCTCCGGCCCCCGGCTGTCCACCCTGCCGCTCTACGCCCGCACCGAGAACCCTCTCTTCCCCGGAGTCCCGAAGAAGGCCACCACGCCGGGGGCCGACTCGCAGGCCGAGTACGTCGAGCAGCACGCGCTCTCCCTGCCGACCTTCACCGCCTGGCCCGACGACACGGTGCTCATCGACCAGTACGCCGAGGCATTCCGCAAGATCGGCCGTCACCGCGAAGCGCTGGTCCGGTACGCCGCCGAGCTGCCCCGATGACCGGAACCGCACCGCCGAAGAGGGAGTGGGCATGACTGTCGAAGAGTCGCCGGAGGACGTGGCGAGGGCCCTGCGGCACGCTCTCGCCGGTGACGACCTGCCGGACACCTTCACCCTGCTGGGACGGGAATGGAGCCTGCACAGGGGTGTCTGGCCCAGCACGCTGAGCGCGGCCACCGAGGTGATGGCCTCGGTGGTGCCCTATCCCCGGGACGGCTCGTTCCTGGAGGTCGGCTGCGGTACGGGCGTCATCGCCGTCACCGCCGCACTCAGCGGCTGTGCCTCCGTCACCGCACTGGACATCAACGAGAAGGCCGTGGCCAATACCGTCGCCAACGCCGAGCGGCACGGTGTGGGCGACCGGGTCCGCGTCCTCCACAGCGACATGTACTCGGCGCTCGATCCCCTGAGCCGCTTCGACACGATCTTCTGGAACGTGCCCTGGACCTATGTGGAGGACGGCTTCGCCCTCTCCAGCGACATCCACACCGCCGTCTTCGACCCGGGCTACCGGGGCCAGGCCCGCTACCTCGCCGGGGCGCACGAGTACCTGACCGACGGCGGCCGGCTGCTGCTGGGCACCGCCCACCTCGGGGACCGTGAACGGCTCGACGTGCTCGCCGGTGAGGCCGGTCTGCGGATCGACATGCTGCGCAAGGTCCGCCGGATCGAGGAAGTGGGCGTCATGGAGTACCACCTGCTCGAACTGCGGACGAGGTGATCCGGTGACGCCGCCCGTGCCACCGGAGGACGACCTCGAACTGGCCCTCCGTCTGGGCGACCTCGCCGACGGGCTCACCGTCCGCCGCTTCCACGCCCTCGACCTGCGGGTCCGGGAGAAGCCGGACCGTACACCCGTGACCGACGCGGACACCGCCGTCGAGACGGCCGTCCGCGCGGAACTGCGGTCCGCCCGCCCCGATGACGCGTTCGCCGGGGAGGAGACCGGCGGCTCCGTCTCCTCCGGACGCACCTGGCTGGTCGACCCCATCGACGGCACCAAGAACTTCCTGCGCGGCGTACCGGTCTGGGCCACGTTGATCGCCCTGCTGGAGGACGATCGCCCCGTCGTCGGCGTGATCAGCGCCCCCGCCCTGCACAGCCGCTGGTGGGCGGCGGCGGACCGGGGCGCCTGGCTGCGCCGGGGACCGGCCGGCACCACCCCCGTGCGCCTGGGGGTCTCCGGCCGCACCCGCCTCGACCAGGCATACCTCTCCACCACCAGCACCCGGACCTGGGACGTCTTCCACTCACGTGCGGCCTATCTGCGGCTGGCCGAAGCCTGCTGGGAGGACCGTGCCTTCGGCGACTTCCTCCAGCACTGCATGGTCGCCGAGGGAACGCTCGACATCGCGGCCGAACCGGTCGTCAACCCCTGGGACATCGCCGCGGTACAGGTTCTCGTGGAGGAGGCCGGCGGCCTCTGTACCGACCTCCTGGGCACCTCGCCCCGGAACGGCACCGGCGCCCTGTCCGCCAACCCGCGGTTGCACCGACTCGCCCTGAAGGCCCTCTCCGCGCCGCCCGCAGCACCCGGGCCGCCCGGACCCTGAGCCCGCCCCGAACCGTCGGACGCGGAACCCACCGAGAAACGGACCATCATGCTGATTCTTTCCCTCAAGGAAGGCCATGACGGGGCGATCGCGGCCGTCGACGACGGCAGGCTGCTCTTCTCCCTGGAAGCGGAGAAGGACTCGTTCCTCCGCTACAGCAATCCGACGGCCGAACTGTTCGCGACGGCGGCGGACCGGCTGGACAGGCAGCCCGACGTCGTCGCCGTGAGCGGCTGGATCAAGGGCACCCAGTGCACCGACCAGGCTTCGCGCGCCGGGTACTTCGGTGTGGGCGCATCCGCGATCACGGACGAGGCCGGCCGGTTCTTCGGCAAGGCCGTGCGCGTCTTCTCGTCCACCCATGAGCGCTCCCACATCATGACGTCCTACGGCATGTCGGCACTCCGCCGGGACCAGCCCTTCTACAGCCTGGTGTGGGAGGGGAACATCGGCTCGTTCTACCGGATCGACCAGCACGGGAAGGTGACCCATCTCAAGGAGGTGCTCAACTACCCCGGCAACAAGTACTCCTACGGCTTCGCGCTCGCCGACCCGAAGTTCAGTCCGCACCAGGAGTTCGTCCGGTTCCAGGACGCGGGGAAGCAGATGGCCCTGGCCGGATTCGCCGAGAACCGGCCGGCGACCCGGGCGGAACAGGACGTGATCGACTTCGTCCTCGGCCAGAAGGAGGTCATCACCGGAAGCCTGAAGGACCGGATGACCGATTCCCCCTTCCACAACGTCGGTGTGGAATCGAGCGCTTACAAGAACCTGGCGGCCCGGCTCTCGGACGCCATCTTCGACCGCTTCCACGCGTACGCCCGGGAGTACCTGACCGAGGGAATCCCGCTGCTCATCTCCGGGGGCTGCGGGCTCAACTGCGAGTGGAACCGGCGCTGGCGCGAGTGCGGGCTCTTCCCCGCAGTCTTCGTTCCGCCGTGTCCCAACGACAGCGGATCCGCGATCGGCACCGCCATCGACGCCCAGCACTTCTACACCGGGTCGGCCGACCTGGAGTGGGATGTCTACGCGGGCGGCGAATTCGTGGAGGACATCGAGTTCGACCCGCAGCGCTACGAGATCCGCCCGCTGGACCACGGCGAGGTCGCCCGCCACCTCCGCGACGGGAAGATCATCGGCTGGGCGCGGGGCCGCTGGGAGATCGGCCCCCGCGCCCTCGGGAACCGGTCGATCCTGGCCGCTCCCTTCACCGAGGCGACCACGGCCAGGCTCAACAGGATCAAACAGCGCGAAAGCTACCGCCCCATCGCCCCGATCTGCCTGGAGCAGGAAGCGGGCCGCTGGTTCGGCGGTGGCCTCTCCGACCCCTACATGCTGTACTTCAGCCGGGTCGAATCCGCCGACCTGCGCGCGGTGACCCACGTCGACGGAACGGCCCGCACCCAGACCGTCGACCCGACCGCGAACCCGGCCATGGGTGCACTGCTGACCGCCTTCGGCGAACTCACCGGATTCAGCGTCCTCTGCAACACTTCGCTCAACTATTCGGGACGCGGGTTCATCAACCGGAGCAGCGACCTGATCGCCTACGGCGAGCTGCACGGACTGGACGGGTACGTCGTGAACGACGTCTTCGTCACACCGCGACGCTAGGGCCTGTGTGATGTTGTGATCAATCTTCGGGTTCTGCCCCCTACTCCGGGGCAGAACCCGGTAGGAATGTTGACTGTGACGCGCAGACAACTCACCGACGGGCAGTGGAGTTTGATCGAGCCCTATCTGCCGATCGGCAGGTTCGGGCCCTCGAAGTGCTGTTCGGTCCGGCGGTGTGCCGTTCCAGGGCGCCCGCGGATGCTGTAGGAGAAGGCTGGCTCCTCTGTTCATGGGGTCGGTCGGGTGGTGTCACGGCCGCTTTCCGGGACTCCTCCGTCACGCGAGCCGGGCCCGCCACCGCCGGCGAGACGGTGGCGGGCCGGTGCGCGGTGGTGCTGCCCCGGTGGTTCAGCTCCAGGGCTGGGCGACCAGCCAGCTGGTGTCGGCGGCCCAGCTGGTGCCGCTGTCCCAGCTGTTGGTGCCGCCGTTGCTCGCTATGTAGGCCGTGTAGTGGTAGTGGCGGAGGTACTTCGTCGGGAAGTTGACGGACTGGAAGGAGGTGCCGACCCCACTGTTGCCCGTGGTGGGGCAGAAGGTGGCGTCCTGGGCGAAGGCGCCGGCCCCGTTGTCGGTGTCCAGGTAGAGCTCGTAGTTGTAGTGGTGCAGGAACTGCCCGGACTTGTTGACGGACTCGAAGGAGAGGCAGGAGCTGTTGGCCAGGCCGGCGCGGACGATCCAGGTGGCGTCGGCCTTGTCGGTGGCCGAGCTGGAGGAGTCGGTCCCGGAGATGACGACCTTGTTGTCGGCGTCGTCGTGGCGGAGGTAGTGCGAGGTGCAGCAGGGCGCGGTGGTGGCCCGCAGGGAGATCCGGGAGCCCGGGGTCAGCGTGCCGGTACCGGTCGAGCGGCTGTCGTAGCCGGCGGCGGTGATGTTGGCCTGGACCGCGTTCTCGGTGGCGTCCGACGGGTAGCCCTGGGTCATGACCCCTTCGTAGAAGGTGCCTTGGGCCCACTTGCTGTTGTCACCGCCGATGCCGAGGATGATCGCGCCTTCCTTGTGCATCGGGTTGTAGCCGGTGGCGTTGGGGCGTGCGCCGTTGTAGAAGGTGGCGAGACCGCCCGACCGGGCGTCGCCTCCTCGGAGGGCCCACTGGTTCGGGCCGCCCTTGAGCATGGCGGTCAGGAATCGGTTGTTGACGCTGGGGTCATTGGCGTTGGCTCCGCGGTTGACCCCGGAGAACAGGCCGTTCTCCAGGTCGGCCATGACCCAGGGGCCGTTGCCGCTGCCCGAGCCCCAGGCCTTGTTGTTGCCGAAGTAGAGGGCCTCCATGTGGCCGTTGCCGGTGTCCAGGTTGTTGGTCTCGGCGTTGCCGTAGTCGAAGCAGCAGCCGTCGTTGAAGTGCGTGCCGTCGAAGATGGCGTACATGCCCTCGGGCTGGTCGCCGGTGGCGATGCCGTTGGTGTTGTTGTTGCGGTAGCCGGTCCCGGGGGCGACGTAGACGCCGTACGCCTTGTGGCCGGCGACGGTGACCGGCGCCTCGAAGGCGTTGGCGAGGTTGTCCGGCCCGCCGGCCGCCCCGCCGGCAGGCGCCTGGGTGAGGTGGTTGCCCTTCCCGGACTGGTCGTAGAGGACGGTGATGACGCAGCTGGTGCCGGCGCAGAAGGAGTCCTGCGCGGCGGCGTCGGCGTAGCCGCCGGCACTCAGCAGGCCGATGTCCCTGGTCGCGTTGTCGACCGCGCGCCTGACCTGGTACAGCGGGCCGTTGTACGCCCCGTACAGGGCCCGGGTGGTGCTGTGCGCCGCCACGCACGGCGTGCCACCGGCGAGGTAGATGTCGCACGGGCCCTGGGTGGCCGCCTGCGAAGTCCCGGCCGTGGCGGTGAGCAGGCCGGCGGAGAGCGCGGCGGTCGCACCGACCGCGAGGAGGGCGCGCCTGAACCTGCGGATCGACGATTTGATCATGAAGTACTCCGTTCACAGGGTGGGGTGTGAGATGAGCGGTCCGGTCCGGTGCGGCTCCGTCCGTCGTCGCCACCGAAAGAGATTGTTAGCGTTAACAATTCTGTCGAAGAGAGGGTCACAGGAGCGGAGCAGGACTCCCTGGCCACACCGGAACCGGCCATCACTATGTCCACCTGCCGATGCACCGTCAAGACATCGCGCAGGAAGGCGGCGGGGCCCGAACGCCCGTGCGGGGGCGTGCGGGGCTCCGCGTACTGGGGCCGGCCGGTCAGGCCGGGTACGGCAGCTCGGCCTCGGTGGTGCCGGCCGGCCGGGTGTGCAGGGGCGCCGTCCGGGCCGCCGATGCGCAGCTGCCAGGGGTGTGGGCTGTCGGTGGCCACCCGGAGGCGGTCGCGGTGCGGCGCAGGTGGAAGAGTGCGGTCTCGCCGGAGTTCAGCTCCCAGAAGTGCCGTCGAGGTCGGTGACGCGCTGGTTGTCGGAGTAGGGGTTGCTCACCTCCCGCAGCATCAGCGGACTCGTCGCGGACGCGGCCGGGTGGCGCACCACCTACCTCGCGGTCGCGGCCGCCGCCGCCCTCCTCGCCGTACTGCTCCGCCGCGCCATCCCGCCGCTCGCCCCCAAAGCCCACCGGCCCTACCCGCGACTGCCGCTCTCGGTCTGGCATGCCTCCGGCAGCACCGCTCGGCACCCCGGACCCTCCCGCTCGGCGCCACCGCCTTCGGCGTCTACCCAGTCGGTCAACTGGGCGGAGACGACCGGCTCCGCGAACTCGGTCGACGTCTCCGTCACCGCGAGCTACAAGTTCTCGCAGGTCTTCGAAGCCTCCATCCAGGCGACTTACAACCACACGTGGAAGACCTCGAACACCTTCGGCGAAACCGACGCGGTGACCATCACCTCCGGGCGGGTCGGGTGGATCGAGCGCGGCACCGCCAAGCAGGAGGCCACCGGCTGGTACGAGATCCACTTCGGCACCGCTACTACGGCCACTACATCTGGTACGTCCACGACCACACCGAGTCCGGCCCAACGCGAACGCGCCCAGGGCTACGTCAACACCCAGCCCCGCCCGACGTCCTCCGGCGAGCGCTGGGCCCACTGCCACCGCTGAGCAACACCCCCGACCGCCTGCCGCCCGCCCATCCCTCCCCGGGGCGGGCGGCAGGCCCTCCTGATGTAGAAGGCCATGACGGCACGAACGAGTACGCCGTGCTGCGGCTGGACGCTTCGGCCACCCGCGAAGGAGGGGGAACCCCAGCCGACGCACGGCTGGGGTTCCGCTGGGCGGTGAGGGTCGGTCAGCGGGTGGAGTTGCCCGCGGCGTGAACCGCTCGTCCACGCGTCGGCAGGCCGCACCTGATCGCGGTCACCGTGGATCAGGCAGGGTCAGCGCTGGAGGGTGAGGACGCCGGGCCGCCAGGGCAGTTGGTCGTAGGGGCCTTTCGCGGTGGGGGACTTGCCCTGGTAGAGGAGCTGCAGGTTGCAGGGGTCGATGGTCATGGTCTGGTCGGGGTTGTCGCGGACGAGGTCGCCGTGGCTGATGTCGTTGGTCCAGGTGGCGCCGCTGTTGGCCTTGCCGGCGAAGGGGTTGCTCTCGGTGGCGGCCTGCGGGGTCCAGGAGCCGTTCAGGCTGGTGGCGGTGAACGAGCGGAAGTAGCGCTGCTCGTTCGCGCCCCGGGCCTCGACGATCATGAGGTACTGGTTCTGGCCCTGGACCTTGTAGACCTGCGGCGCCTCGAACAGGTTGTTCGCCGTGTCGCTCATGACCGTCGTGTACGACGAGCCGAAGTTGCCCGGGAAGTTCCCGATCGGCATGCTCGCCCGGTAGATGCTGCCGTTGTCGCCGGCGAAGAACAGGTACATGTTCTGGCCGTCGGCGATCAGGGTCTGGTCGATCGGGCCGGTGCCGGAGCCGGGGATGCTGCCGGTGAACAGCGGCTGCGGCGCGGACCAGCCGTTGGGGTTGGTCGGGTCGCTGGAGGTGCGGTAGACGAAGGGCCACTGACCCCACTGGTACGCGAGCACCCAGGTGTTCTTGGGCGCGAAGTAGAACAGCGTGGGCGCCACCGCGTTCTGGTTCATCCCGGTCTGGGGGGCCGAGGCCATGTCCGACCAGTTGGTGAAGGGGGCGAACGCCATCGAGCCGTACGACGACCCCGACACGTCCGACGCGTAGACCAGGTGCTTGCCCTGGTACACCACGTCGGTGAAGTCCTTCACCGACGCCCACCCGTTCGCCGGCTGCGCCAGCGCACCCGTCGACGACCAGTGGTACGTCGACGGCAGAGCGCACTTGCCGCCCGTCGTCGGCGCGGGCGAGCTGAAGTTCCAGTGCTGGTTGGCGGCGCCCCAGGAGTCCCAGATCTGGACGGCGGTGCCGTTGGCGGTCTGGTTGCCGGGCGTCTCCAGGGCCCGGCCGCTGGCGACGTTGGTGAGGGTGTACGAGCCGTCGCTGTTCCGGGCGGCCTTCCAGTGCTGGTTGGCGGCGCCGGTGGAGTCCCAGACCTGCATCCGCGTTCCGTTGCCCGTCTGGTTGCCCGGCTCCTCCAGGACCCGACCGCTGGCGATGTTGGTCAGGGTGTAGGAGCCGTCGCCGTTCCGGTCGGCCCGCCACTGCTGGTTGGCGGCGCCGCTGGCGTCCCAGACCTGGAGCGGGGTGCCGTTGCCGTTCTGTCCCGCGTACTCGTCGAGCACGCGTCCGGCGGCGCCGACGGCGGAGAGCGTGTAGACCGTGCCGGAGGTGATGCCCGCGCCCGGCGTGCCGCCGCTGCCGCCGCTGCCGCCGCCCGGCTTTCCGCCGCCGGCGCTGCCCAGGGTGGTGAGCACCGAGCCGTAGGCGGGTTTCTTGTTGTCGTTGCCGTCGAACAACAGCGGGTTCTCGCCGCCGCGCCAGGAGTCGCTGTCGCGGATGCCCCACAGGGTGATGCCGGTGCAGCGCGCGACGTTGAGGCAGTCCTTGACAGCGTTGGTGTAGGCGGTGGTGGACGCCTGGGCAATGTCGAGTTCGGTGATCTGGACGTCCACGCCGAGCGCGGCGAAGCTGGACAGGGTGGTCTGGAAACTGGCCGGGGGGCCGCCGGCACCGAAGTGGCTCTGGAAGCCGACGCAGTCGATGGGCACGCCGCGGGCCTTGAAGTCCTTGACCATGGAGTAGACGCCCTGGGTCTTGGCGTCCGTCCAGTTCTCGATGTTGTAGTCGTTGTAGCAGAGCTTGGCCGAGGGGTCGACGCCCCGGGCGGTGCGGAAGGCCTCCTCGATGAAGCCGTTGCCCAGCACGTCCTGGAACACCGAGCTGCGGTGCTGACCGCTGCCGCCGTCGGCGAAGGCCTCGTTGACCACGTCCCAGGCGTAGATCTTGCCCTTGTAGTGAGACATCTCCTGGGTGATGTGGTTGTTCATCACGCTGCGCAGCGTGTTCGCGTCGGTGGTCGAGCGGACCCAGCCCGGCAGCTGGGAGTGCCAGACCAGGGTATGGCCGCGCATCTTCTGGCCATGGGCGGAGGCGTGGCTGACGATCGAGTCGCCGGGCCCGAAGTTGAACGACCCGCGGGACGGCTCGGTGCTGTCCCACTTCATCTCGTTCTCCGGGGTGATCATGTTGAACTCCCGGTCGAGAATGCCCGAGTACGTCGGGTCCCCGAGCCTTCCCGCGGCCACCGCCGTACCGAAGTAGCGGCCGCTGCCGGCCGCCGCCGCACCCAGCGTGGTCGGTGCGCTGGGATTCGACGTGAACGCGGCCTGGGCCACCAGCGGTACGGCCGCGCCCACGGCGGCGAGCGCCACGGCGACGGCGATCACGCGGCGGGTGGGCGGACGGCGGCGATGAGAGCGGTTCTGATCTGGCAAAGGCTTGTCCTTCTGGCGAAGGGGGCCCTGGTCTCGGCCCCGGTTACCCGTCAGTTGCCGCCGCGCCCAAGAAGGTTGCCGTTCGGGAAAGGAGTTCTTTTGTCGAGCGGATGGGCGCGGCCCTCATCCCGTCGGGGCGAGGCCGGCCCGGGCCGCGAGGGCGCCTGCGGCGGTCCCGGCGTCGGCGCGGTCGGTGTCATCCTCGGCGTCCCGTCCGCTGGTGGCGTGGTCGTACCCGCCGCCGAGGACGTGCTGTCCGGGCGGCACCGTACGGCCCGGCTTGAGGACCCAGCGGTAGACCAGCGCGCCGATCTCCTCCCGCACGGCGACGGTGAAGTCGTCCGTGGGCAGGGCTTGCCGGGCTTGCCGGCTGCCGGCGCACTGCACGCCGCCGGTCGCGTCACGCCTCCCTCATGCCCGGCGGAATCGGCGACGATGACGTGCGTGGACAGAGCCACTTGATGAACCGGAACCGGCTACCGATTGGTACGCTGCCGCTCCCCCGCTGTCGGATGTGAGCGCCAACAACGCACTGAGAGGTTGCCGACGGACATGCTCTTCGATGATGCGTCCGCGGACTTCCATGGATTCTTCGAACGCCATTACGCCGAACTTGCCCGTTTCGCCCACCTTCTGACCGGCGAAGCGGATGCGGCCGACGACCTGGCGGCCGATGCGCTGCTCGCCTTGTGGCGGCGATGGGACCGGCTGCGCGCAGCGGCCGACGCCGGCCGAGAAGTCCGCGGGCCGGCCAGGAGAACGACTGTGGCCCCACCGAAGAGGTGGGGCCACAGTCGTAGATTCGCCTACTTGAGCGCTGTACCGCCCGAGTTGTGGTACGCGATCGTCTTGTTGATCAGGTTTCCGCCGTCGGTCTCGGGCGTGGTCTGTTCCTGCTGCCCCGAGCCGAACAGCAGACCGGCGATGTGCGCGTTGGCCACCTGGTCCATGTGCGCGAAGAACCAGTCGACCTTGTCGTCCTTGTAGTGGTTGAGGGTGTTGTTCTGCGCCATGTTGCCCAGGGGGATCTGCCACAGGACCACCGGCTTGCCCACGGACTCGGCCATCGTCTTGTAGAACGCCAGTTGGGCGGCGGCCGTCTGGTCGGTCCAGAACTTGTTGAGGCCGCCGTGGGCGGGCTGCGCGTACCAGCCCGCGTCGCGGTCCGACACGTCGGTGGCCAGGAAGTCGGCGTTCTGTGCGCCGAGGTGGGCGTAGTCCTTGACGCACTGCGGGGTGTTCTGCTGCCAGTCGAAGCACGACAGGTGCATTCCCACGGCGGTGTTCGGCGCGTACTTGTGCGCCATCGAGATCAGGCACTGGGCCAGGCCGGCGGCGCTGTTCTCCTGCGAGCCGCAGTCCGTCGGGTTCGCGGCCTTGACCTGCGCGGCGACCTGGCGCGGGTCACCGAGCGACCGGACGTAGCCCCAGAAGTCGGGCTCGAGGTCGATCATGTCGTGCGAGGTGCCGATCTTCTGGAGGAAGAAGCGGTAGTCGTTCAGGTACCGGGTGAGCAGGTCGGCCCTGTTGATGGCCTGGACCTCGCCCGGACCGTCGCCCTGGCCCGCCGCGTCACCGAGGTCGCGCAGCGAGTACCAGGTCCAGAGGAACTTCTGCGGGCGCGGCTTGCCCTGGTAGGTCTCCTGGGCCGCCTTGGCGTCCCGGTAGGTCACGTACGTGCCGGGCGCCGTGGTGCTGCCGGTCCAGCAGCCCCACCAGCCCGACCACCCGTCCTGGCAGCGGGCCGCCGTGTAGTAGTCCGACGAGGGCGCGGGCTGGCTGTGCACGTAGGCGTACTGCGCGTCGAACGGCGCGGCGCTCGCCGAGGCGTCGGACATCGAGCCGCCGACGAGGATCGTGCTGCTGCCCATGAAGCTCTTCGCCGAGCCGCCGCCGGCCGCTGGGGACGCCGGCGGCGCCGACGTCGGGCGGGTACCGCTCGTGGCCTGGCTCGTCGGAGCACTGCCGCCCGGCGTGACAGGGGTGGTGGGCTTGGCGGGCAAGGTGGGCGCGGCGCTGCTGCCGGAGCTCCCCGTGTTCCCGGTGCCGCTGATGCTGCCGGCCGGGACGAGCTGCCACTGCTGGTTGGCGCCGTTCCAGTCGTGGTACTGGGCGATCTGGCCCCCGTCGGGCTTGGAGCCGAGCGGGACCTCGACGGCCTTGCCGCTGAAGGTGTTGATCAGACGCACGTAGCCGTCCGACGACTTCTCCAGGTGGAACTGCTGGTTGGCGCCGTTCATGTCGTGCCACTGCCCCACCTGGGAGCCTTCGGTCTTCGACCAGCCGTAGTCGTCCAGCACCTTGCCGGAGTACCGGTTCTGCAGCCGGTAGTTCCCGTCACCCGCGTCGATGAACTTCCACTGCTGGTTCGCCTCGCCGGTGCGGCTCCACTGCACCACCGCGGCGCCGTCGTGCGCGCCGTAGCCGTAGTCGTCCAGCACCTGGCCGGTGTTGTGGTTGACCAGCACGTACCAGGAGCTCGTGTCCACGGACACGATTCCCGCCGAGGCCGTGTTGACCACGACCACCGAGCCGCCAACGACCGCCAGACCGACGGCCGCCCAGAAACCCCGGCGCTGGTACAACTTACGGCTGCGGTGCGTCCGCTGCCCCGGAATGGCCGAGCGGGACAAGGCGCGACCACGGCGAGCGCGGCGGGCGCGGCCGCCGGGCGACGCCTCCGGCGCCGCGGAGGGGCGAGGGAACATGTCGGTGCTCTCTTTCAGCCGGTGTCTCTGACCGGACCACTTGGCCGGACACCACTGAGTGGCCGCCGAGGACGAAAAGGTTGCCGCGAAGGCCACAGATTCGCCCGAGGTGTCGGGGACGAGGGTGAGACGGAACGCCACGATCGAATGCGTGTACACGTCCAGCGCGAGTGTCAGGTGAACGGACACCGCCTCGCCGAAGACGTCCTCGCGGACCTTCACCGGCAGGACGGTGGTGTCCAGCGCCACCACCTGGCCCGGCCGCTGCACCACGGGGAACGCATCGGCGGTATCGGCGCTGCGCGGATCAGAGGTGGACGGCGCCGTCGGGCAGCTCTCCTTCCGGGACCAGCGGCAGTTCGAGGGAGTCGAGCATGTCCCTGTAGCGCTCCGCGAGCTGCGGGGGGTGGTTTCTGCTGTAGGCGACCAGCTCGCGAAAGAAGCCCGGCCCGATTCGGCGCGCGTGTCCGGCCCAGCGGAGCGGCACCGCGTTCTCCGGGGTGATGGTGAGGCCGATGCCCTCGACCGCGAACAGGAGCGCGGCGGATACCTGACCGGTCCTTGCGACGGCCCGCGGGGTGAACCCGAGACGGGCCGTGACCCAGTCCACCACCTCGCTCATGCCCTGCTCGGACTCGTAGAGCACCCAGTCGGCCTCCTGCAGCTCGGTCGGCTCCGCGGACTCGCCCGGTGCGTGTTCGTCGGGTCCGACGACCACCATCTCCTCGAATCCGAGAGAGACCACCGGACCTTCCCACGCGGTGGGCCGCGGTCCCACGGCGAGGTCTCCCTGGCCGTTGCGCACTGCGTTCTCCAGCTCGCGCCGGTGGGAGAAGTCGTGCAGCCGCAGCACCGTGGAGGGGAACAGGGAGTGCCAGCGGGACGCCGGCGCGGGCAGGATGCCCGAGGCCACGGATCTGACCGTGAGCACGTGGACGTCCCCGCTGCGACCCTCGACCACCTGTCGTACCGAGTCCCCGGCATCGCGAACCGCCTGAACGGCGCGCTGCGCCTGGGGAAGGAAGATCCTTCCTGCGGGTGTCAGGGTGATGCCGTACCGGCCCCGCTCGAGCAGCGCCGCTCCGAGTTCCTTCTCCAGGGCCCGTACCTGCTGGGACAGGGACGGCTGTGTGACGTAGAGCCGACCGGCTGCGGCGCTGAACGATCCGGCCTCGCAGATGACGATGAAGTATTCCAGCTGGCGCAGCTGCATCGGTCGTAGTTCTTCCGTCGTTCGGGGACGCCGCGGTGCGCTGCCGGCGCTGCGGTCCGGTCAGGGCGCGAGGGTGAGCCGTGGGTCCTTGCGGGCCAGGCGCGCGAGCAGGTAGTCGACCTCGCTTCGGGCTCTGGCTGACAGGCTAGCTCCTGGGCTCCGCTGGGCGTCGCAGCGCAGCAGGCCGCGCCGCTTCATCACGTACTTGCGCACCGCGAGGCCGGTGCCGGGCTGCTGCTCGTACCGTAGGAGCGGCAGGTGCGCGTCGAAGGCGTCGTGGGCCGCGTCGCGGTCGCCTGCCGCGGTGTGCCGGACGACGTCCACGAGCATTTCGGGGACGCAGTAGCCGGTCATGGCGCCGTCCGCTCCGCGTTCGGTTTCGAAGTCGAGGAAGAGGCCGCCGTTTCCGCAGAGGATGGACAGGCGGGGCATCTGGCCGCTCGCTTCCTTGTGGCGCAGGCTGCTGATCTTTTCTAGGCCGGGCCAGTCCTCGTGCTTGAGCATCACGCATCCCGGCAGGTCGCCGGCGATCCGCGCGATGACGGCGGGTGAGATCTCCACGGAGAACGACAGCGGGTAGTCCTGGATCACGAAGGGCACGTCGCCGCCGATGGCCGCTGCTGCGCCCTCGTAGTAGGCGACGATCCGGTCGTCGGTGCGCAGGGTGTTCGGGGGCGCGATCATCACGCCGGCCGCGCCGGCGGCCATCACCTCCGCGGACAGTGCCCTCATGGCGGCGTAGCCGGGTGCGGACACCCCGACGACGACGGGTAGTTCGGTCCGTTTCAGGACGTGTTTGACGATGTCGACGCCCTCGGTGTGGGACAGCTTCGGTGCTTCGCCCATCTGGCCGAGCAGCGTCAGTCCGGTGACGCCGGCGGCGGCGTAGAACTCGGTGAGGCGGCTGAGCGAGTCGAGGTCGACGGCACCGGAGTCGTCGAAAGGGGTCGGTGCGATGGCGAACACGCCCTTGGTGGTTCGAGTCAGCAATGCCATGCGGCAACCTTCGTCGTTGGGGCTGTCGGTCAGATGCCGCTGATGAGGCCGCCGTCGACGCGGACGACGGAGCCGGTGATGTAGGCGGCGGGGACGCCGGCGAGGAAGGCGACGGTGGCGGCGTACTCCTGCGGCTCGCCGTAGCGGCCTGCGGGAATGGACGCGAGGCTTTCCTCGACGGCCTGTTCGGCTGTTTCCCCCTCACGCGCGGCTTTTGCCTCGTCCAGGAAATTCACCCGCGCGGTGCTGATCCGTCCAGGGACGACGACGTTGCAGGTGATTCCGTCGGCGGCGATTTCCCGAGCGAGTGTTTTCGACCAGCCGAGGAGACTGGCGCGGAGTGTGTTCGACAGCCCGAGTCCCGGAATCGGGGAGATCACTCCCGAGCTCGTGCTGGTGATGATCCGGCCCCAGCCCCGGCTCTTCATCGACGGGGCGACGCGATCGGTGATCGCCATGACCGACAGCACCATGGACCCGAAGTGGCTGAGCCACACCGCGTGGTCCTGTCCGAGAACGGGGGATGGTGGCGGGCCACCGGTGTTGTTGACGAGGATGTCGACGGGGCCGAGCGTCTCCTCCACCCGCCTCACGTGCCGGTCGATGGATTGCAGGTCGCCGAGGTCCCACTCGATCGCGAGGGCACGTGCCCCCGCCGCTTCGACGGCCTTCGCGGTCCTGGCCGCCGCGCCGAGGTCGATATCGGCGACGGCGACGTTCGCGCTCTCACCCGCGAGGGCCCGGGCCACGGCGCCGCCGATTCCCCCGCCACCTCCTAGGACGAGTGCTGTCTTTCCTGAAATTCCCAGGTCCACGGTGTCGCTCCTCGGTGCGGCGGGTGCCTGAAAGAGAGGCGGTGCAATTGTTCGCATGACACTTTCAGGACGGGTCGGTGTTTTGCAAATAGGACTTCCTGCCGCTGCCCATAGGGAACTCCTATGGAACGTCCGGGGAGCGGGCGGCGTGAATGTGGCAAGGATGTTTTCGGGGCGCGTACAGCGCCTCCCCGATCCGTCGCGCCGCGTCGGCCCGTTCGTGGGGAGACTGGAATGCCGTTGCCGGAGACCATGCAGGCGGTTGTGCTGGGCGAGCCGGGCACCATCGCAACGACCACGCTTCCCCTGCCCCGGCCGGGGCCGGAGGACGTCCTGGTCCATGTGCGGCGCGCGTCCCTGTGCGGCACCGACCTCAAGATCCGCAGCCGGCGCTTCTTCCCCGACGGCGGGCCGCAGCCCGGCACTTTTGTGCCCGGGCACGAGTACGCGGGGGTCGTCGTCGCCGTGGGCGAGACCGTCGACGAACTCCGGGTCGGGGACCGCGTCGTCACGGAGGCGCACCGCGGCTGCATGCGCTGCACCAACTGCCTTTCGGGCCGCTACACCGACTGCCTGAACTACGGCCGGCGCCACACAGGGCACCGGGCGCAGGGCATGACGGTGAACGGCGGATTCGCCGAGTACGCGCTCAACCACGTCTCCGCCCTCCACCGCCTCCCCGATTCCGTGGGCTTCGACGCGGCCGTCGTCCTGTCGACCGTCGGCACCGTCATGCACGCCTACGACACCCTCGACTCCCTGCTGGTCGGCGCCGACGTCGCCATCGTCGGGCCGGGTCCGATCGGGCTGCTCGCCACCCAGGTCGCGAGTGAACTCGGAGCCCGCAGCATCGCCCTCGTCGGCACACGCGAGGCCCGGCTGGCGGTGGGCGCTCGGTTCGGCGCGGACCTGGTGGTCAACTCCCGGCGCCAGGACGCCGTGACCGCGGTGCGAGAAGCGACCCGAGGAGTCGGCGCCGACGTCGTCCTGGAGTGCTCCGGTGCTCCCAGCGCAGTCGACGACGCGCTGCGCATGGCCAAGCGGTCCGGCAGGGTCGTCCTGGTCGGATTCTTCGAGGAGCCGGTCCGCGCCGACCTCAACCACGCCGTGATGAACGGCATCTCGATCGACACCGTGCGCGGCGAGGGCGCCGGGTCGCTGGCCCGCGCCATCGCCCTCGCGGCCCGCGGACGCCTGCGGACCGAGGAACTGGTCACGCACCACTTCGCGCTGAAGGACGTCAGCGAGGCCTTCGACACGTACGCCGAACGCCGGGACGGCGCCCTCAAGGTCATGCTCGACGTCTCCGAGGACGGGGGTGAGCCCGGGTGAGCGCCGAGCACGAGGACGGCCCAAAGCCGTCCGCCGCTCCGGGGAGGAGGAGCGCGGCATCAGCGATGGCCGCCGCGGCTACGACCTGGCTCGGCGCGCTGAACCCCGACCAGCTGCGCCTCGCTCTGGACGACTCCCCGCTCAACCCCGATGCCGAGGCCGAGAGGCTCAGGTGGTTCTACACCCCGACCGACCACGGCGGCCTCGCCCTGAGCGCGCAGGACCCGGCGCAGCAGAGGCTCGCCATGCAACTGGTGGCGACCGGACTGTCGGAGGCCGGGTACGCCACCGTCGCCACCGTGCTCGGCCTGGAGAACGTCCTCGACCAGGTGGAGGGCTGGCGGACGGACTGGGGCCGCGAACGCGGACGCGATCCGGGCCTGTACTGGCTGAGGGTGTTCGGGCGACCAGGTGGCCCAGTGTGGGCTTGGCGGTTCGGGGGTCACCACATCTCCCTCAACAACCTCGTCGCGGCAGGCCGGCTCGTTTCGACGACGCCGTGCTTCATCGGGGCCGACCCCGCAAGGACCGCCCTGCTGGGCGGCTCCCTCCTTCCCCTCGGCGGAATCGAGGACGAGGCGCGGGCGCTGGCTGCGACACTCACACGAAAGCAGCTCTCCACGGCCCTTCTGCACCAGTCGGCGGTGTCGGACATCGTGTCGGGCAACCGGCCGCAGGTCGGCGACGGCGACACCATGATTCACATGCAGGATCTGTGGCGCGGCCGGTTCGATGACCCTGCCCTCGCACGGCTGGTCGATGCGATCGACCGCCGCGCCGAGGACGCGAGCGGATACACCGACGACGACCACACGCGGGTGGCGATCACGTTTCCCCCGCGGGGCATCAGCGCCCGCGACCTGACCGAGGACCAGCGGCGTGGCCTGCGGCGCCTGCTGTCCCACTACACGGGCCGCGCCCCGGGCGACCTCGCTGCCGCGTACGACGCCCACTTCGCCGTCGACGGCGCCCTGGACGCGGTGCATTTCGGCTGGGCGGGCAGCCTCGAGCCGGGGCAGGCGCACTACTACCGGATCCACGGTCCGCGCATCCTCGTCGAGTACGACAACACGCAGCGGCAGGCGAACCACGCCCACTCGGTCTGGCGCGACCCGGTGTCCGACTTCGGACTCGACGTCCTGGCTCAGCACCGCGCCCAAACCCTGCACTGACCACCGGAGCGCGGTGCCCCGCCACGGGTGGAGGAGTGCCGCGGCCGGCCTGCGGGAGCCGGGCCGGGCGCTCAAGTTCTTGATGTTGTCCGGCGAGCTGACCATCCCGCCCAGGTACATCGCGGCCAGTGCCGCCATGACCAGGGTGACAACGATCGAGGGCATGGCCCATACGCGGGGGTCCATCCGAAGGCCGGTGCGACCTGTGTCGTTCGCCATCGCACTGCCTCACAGCGGAGTGCCGCCCCCGGCGTGGCCGCGCCGCGCGAAGCCCGTCGGCCGGGGCTGGAGAGCGGGCGCCTGTGGCGGCCGGTGAGCCGGCCCCGGCGCTCGGCCGCGGCGCCTGTCGCTCCGATGCGGAGGCCGCCGGCGGCGGGTCGTCGGGGGCGATGGCGGTCAGGCTTCCCGTGCCGCCGTCGAAAACGGATACGATAATGCCGAAACTTCCTGTTCGTGACCGAAAGGGTGGCCGCCTCATGGCTTCGGAGGTCCAGCCCGTTCCGGGAAGTCCCGCGTGGTGGGCGAGCCGGACCCCGCCTCCCGAGTACAAGCGCGGGCGTCCCCCGATGGATGCCGGCCGGATGGTGGACACTGCCCTCAAGCTCATCGACGAGGTCGGCATCCAGGCCCTGACCCTGCGGATGCTGGCCGACGAACTGAACTCGGGCACCGCCACGCTCTACCGGCACTTCAACGGCAAGGACGAGCTTCTGGCCCTGGTCACCGACAGGATCCTGGGCGAGGTCCGCGTCCCGGCCGAGGACCTCACCGGCCTTGACTGGCGGGCGGCTGTCACCGTCGCCGCGGAGGCCTTCTACGACACCCTGCGCCGGCACCCCAACGCGATCTCGCTGCTCGCGGCTCAGGTCCCGGTCGGCCCCAACGGGCTGCGCGCGAGGGAAAGCCTCATCACGCTGTTCATGCACCACGGATTCCCCGTGGCCCTGGCGGCCCGCGCGTTCACGGCGATCGGCCACTACGTGATCGGGTTCGCCATACAGCAGCACGGTCCCGCCGCGCCGCGCCCCGAGGAGCAGACACACCTGCGGGACTACTACAACTCCCTGGACCCGCAGGTGTACCCGGCGACGACGGGCGCGGCCGAGGAGCTGACATCCGTGCCACTCGACGAGGAGTTCCGCTTCGGCCTGGGCCTGTTGCTCGACGGGCTTGAGCGGGCCCGGCTCGCGGCGGCCGCGCCGACTGGCGAGCGTGCCGGAGGCTGACCCTGCCCGGGGTGACGGCGGCTGGCGGCCTCGGCCGTTTCGGCCGCCCTTCGGCCAGAGGTGAAGGTGCAGCTGCCCCCGGAGGCGTTGCCGGCTCCGGGGGCAGCTGGGGCGGGAAGGGTGCCCGCTTGGCGGGGTGGTCAGCGCCAGCCGATCCAGTCGGCCACGGCTTCGCCCATGACCAGGTCGAGGTCGCGGCCGCGCAGCCACGGCAGCTCCTCGGTGAACATCGTCACCGACTCCTGCCACGAGCAGGGAAGACGCGTGATGTCGGTGCCCCAGAACATCCGCTCGGCGCCGAAGGCGTCGAAGACCTGCCGCAGCACGGCGTGGGTGCTCGCGAACGGGTACCCGTCGGTGGCCATGCCCGGTACGCCGGTCGCCTTCACGGCGATGTTGGGGTGCCGTGCCAGGGCGAGCAGGCCGTCGAGGTGTGCGGCCGCGTCCGGCAGCTTCTCGAACGGATTGGTGGCCAGGTGGTCGATCATCAGGCGCATCCGCGGGAACCTGGCGGCGATGTCCGCGACCGCCGGCAGATACGGGGGAAGCACCATGAGGGCCACGGCGATCTGGCGGCGGTCCGCGGCAGCCCACAGCCAGTCGAGGCCTCCGGAGGCGATCCGGTCGGCCATCTCGGGTGCCGCCAGCATGAACCGGAGCCCGAGCATTCCCGGTTTGTCCAGCCACGCATCGACGACGGAGGCATCCGCGGTGCCGTCGAGCGGGAACCAGCCCATGGTCGCGAAGCGGTCGGGATGCGCGAGTGCCGCCTGCACCGCGTAGTCGTTCGCCTCCGGGTCCCAGATGGCCGGGCAGTTGACCGCGCGGTCCACGCCGGCCTGGTCCATGTCGCGCAGGGCGGACTCGATCGTGTAGGGAGCCCGCCAGTGATGGGGCGGTGCGATGGGGCCGGCCCAGAGGTGGATCTGTGCGTCGATGATTGTCATGGGTGGTGCGCCTCTTCCTTGTCAGTTCGCCGTCTCGTGCCGAGTGCCGCGGCCGGCGAGGCGCTCTCGCATCCAGTCCGCGATGAGCATGTCGCGGTCGTGCTTGTGGTTGTAGACGCAGTGGTTGCCATCGGAGAAGACGACCATCTGCTTGTCCTCGGTCGGGGCGCCCTGGAGAAGCAGCTCCGCCAGGGGCGTGGACACCATCGGGTCCGCCCCGCCCTGGACCACCAGCAGCGGGTAGCCGGCGTTGGGGCCGTCGGCGAGCGGGGTGACGGTCGCCCAGGCCGTCGCCGCCAGGTCCGCATCGACCGTGCCGCAGGCGGCCACCATTTTGGAGAAGAAGGTGCCCATGGTGGGCGGCACGAGCCAGGGCGCGTGGATGCCGCCGTTGTCGACACACGCGGCGATGCGGTTGTCCTCGGCGGCGACTGCCATGGCGAAGCTGCCGCCCATGCTGTTGCCGACCACACCGATCGGCCTGTCCGGCGTCCGGTCCTCCAGGTAGTCGACGGCACGCCGGTACGCGATGCGCCACTGGGGGGTGAGGTAGTGCCGGTGCGTCAGCCGCGTCTCGCCCTGCCCGGGCGCGTCGAGCATCAGGGTGTCGACGCCGCGCGCGGCGAGGGCTTCGCCGATGCTGTCGAAGTCCATGGCCCAGCCTTCGACGCCGCCGACGACGACGGCCGAGCCGATCGACCCGCCGCGGGCGGGGACAAGCCATCCGGCCAGGGTTCCCAGTTCGGTCCGGATCGCCACCCGCTCGCGGTCGCCGGCCAGTTCCGCGGCCTGGGCGTAGAGTTCGGCGGCCCGCTCGAAGATCGCCCGACGGTCGGCGGTGTCGGACAGCATCATCATCTGGCTCATGCGCATGAGTGCCGACGCGCGCCGCAGGTAGGCGACGGTCGTGATTCGGCCTGCCGCGCCGACCGCCCGGTCGGCGTGGCCCAGGCACGTCTGGGCGAGCTCGGTTGCGGCCGCGCACCAGTCCTGCCCGTCCACCACGCGCGCGCGCAGCTCGACGGCGTCGGCGTAATCGACGCCGTAGCCCATCGCGCGCTCCAGCGAGAACTGGCGCAGTGCGGCCTGGGACTCGCCCGACAGCGTCGACGTCGTCTCCTCGGTCTCAACGCGGCTGCCGAAGAAGCTGTGGGTCACGACCAGGGCCCGACCCTCGGCGATCCCTTGCTGTGATGACATCCCTGATTACTCCTCTTTGAGTTGGCGCCCTCGGCTCGCAGCGGCTCGCCTGGGGCTAGGGGTTCGCCCCGCGCGCCTCGGGCGGGCCCCCAGCGGCACGACCCGGTCGGAGCGTTGAACCGTGCGCCTGGCCAGGGGTGCACCGGCTCCGGCGGGGCGCCGGCGGTGGGCGGGGCTGTGGCGCGCGAGCGCCCGAAACCTGCTCACCGACGGACCGGCCGGCGCCCGGGCCCGGCTGGACGGAGCCTTGCGTGTCGGCCGGGGCATCATCCGGCCGCACCGCCGAGGCTCTCGGGGCCGACGCAGCGGGGACCCGCAGGAGGGGGCCTGGTTCCCGGCGGCGCCGATGAACAGATTTATGAATACAACGTATCCGTAATGTTGCCCGGGTGCAATAGGCCCCGAGGGCGTCTCGCCACGCAGGCGGAACGCGTCCGTACCGCCGTCGGCGGGGGCCGGGCAGCAGTGCGCCCTGCCCCCGCCGACGGCGGTCGCGGGCTTTCTCCCGGCCGCCGCCGGAGCCCGCCGTCCTCGCTCCTCGAGAACGCTCATGGTCACCGCGGGGTGATGCCCTCGATCGCGGTGGCGAACGAGTCGGCCCAGTCGCTGGTGATGACGCTGGCGATGTACCCGTCGGGCCGGATCAGGACCAGGGCGTCGCCCTCGACCCCGTAGATGCCGGCCAGCTCGCCGCCGGTGTCGGAGAGGTAGCCCTCGTCGATCCCGCGGCCGCTGCGCACGGCATGGCGGTGCAGCTCCGCGCCCGCGGTCGGCCACGCCAGGTCGGGCAGGGCCTTCGCCGCAGCCGGGCCGAAGGCCAGGACGGTGAAATGCGGGCCCTGCAGAGCCTCGAACAGGCGGCTGGTCCCGGGCGCTGTGCACGGTGCGTCCGGCGCCCGGTCGCCCGCGTGCAGGGTCTTGGTGGCGGGAGTGCCGGCGGGGGCCAGCGGGCCGCCGCGGTAGGTGAGCCTGAGCTGCCGCTCCTCGTCGCCGCGCTTCAGGCCGCCGACCTTGTGGTTGCTGAGGCTCTTGTAGAGCTCGCTGGACTTGCCGAGGACCGCGGCGGCGATGGGAAGCCGTTCGGCCTCGTAACTGTCGAGCAGGGACTCCGGCGCGCCGGCGAGCACCTGGCCGAGCTTCCATCCCAGGTTGTAGGCGTCCTGCACACCCGTGTTCAGGCCCTGGGCGCCCGCGGGAGTGTGCACGTGCGCCGCGTCGCCCGCCAGGAACACCCGGCCGAGCCGGTAGTGCTCCACCAGGCGGACGTTCGGCCGGAACACCGACGTCCAGGTGATGTCCCGCAGCTTGAGGCCGGTGAGCGAGTAGAACCGGTCCGTCAGGGCGCCGTGGTCGAGGTCGGGCACGTCGCCCGGCGTCAGCCGGACCATCACCTGGAACTGGTCGGAGTGCGGCAACGGGCACGCCCCGGCCTGCGCCCGCGGCCACATGTGCCACCGGTCGCGCGAGAGCCCGTCGATGGTGCAGTCGATGATGAGCGTCTTGTCCGAGTCGTCGGTCTCGCCTGCGAAGTCCAGGCCGGTCTCTATCCGGACGGTGCTCGCGCCGCCGTCCGCGCCCACCAGGTACTTGCTGCGCACCTGCTGGCCGGTGGACAGGGTGGAGGTCACTCCGGTGGCGTCCTGCTCGAAGCTCTCCAGGCCCACCCCGTACTCGATGTCCACCCCCTGACGCTCGAGGAGCCGGTGCAGGATGGCATCCGTGCGGTGCTGCGGCAGGAGGAGGATGTTCGGGTACGGGACGTCGGGTGTCGGCTTGCTCCGCTGCTGCATCCGCCACGGGGCGGTCATCGGCCCGAGGTGGATCCCGGCCAGCGGGTAGGGACCGCCCTCCGCGAGCGCCTCGTGGAGAACGCCGAAGTCCTCGAGCACTTCCTGGGTGCGCGGCTGGACTCCCTTGGCGCGCGACCCCTCGAATGCGTGCGGGGCCTTGTTGATGACACGGACGCGCACGCCCCGGCGGACCAGGTCGGCCGCCAGAGTGGAGCCGGTCGGGCCGGCGCCGGCGATGAGGACGTCGATGTCGCGGTGGTCTGTCATGGTGATCGACCTCGGGGACTTTCTCGGGCAGCGCGGCCAACTGCCGCGCTGCACTGGGGTATCGGGGCGCTGCGGGTCGGGCCCCGCGGATGCGTATGTCGATGAGGGTCCGGCGGCAGCCGGGTCGCATCTGTCGCGGGCGCCGGCCGGGACCGTGGAGTGACTCCCCCAGCGCCAATAATGGCTACGATGTAACCAATGTCTTTCGGATACACCGTAGCCGTTTATTGCAGGTGAGGCAAGCGCGCGTCGGGAGGGCGACTGGCGCAGAGGGGTCTGCGAACAGTCGAGAGCTCCCCCGGCCACCGCGGCTCATGGGCCGCCAGGGTGCCGGCGGCGCCGATTCGCGGGGCGCGGACCCCGCATCGCGCCGCGGTGAGGCATCGCGCCGCCCGGCCGCCGCCAGCTCCAGGCAGGGAGAGTGCGGCGGCCCCGGCGCCCCCGCCCCGTCGCCTCGACCCGAGCTGCGCCGACCTGTGGACGCCGGCGCTTCCCCATGCGGCAATCCAAGTGCTGACCAGCACGTATTGGTCCTGCCTATGCCCTGCGCGCGGTTTTCGACCTGGACGCCGGCAGGGCGCCGGTGGAAGTCTGCGCGATGCCCTCGACGCAAGGCAGGGGCCAGCAGAATCCGCAGGCCAGGCCCCGGCCCCAGCCTCCGGGGCAGCGCGCCTCGGCGGCCCGGCGGGATGCCTGGCGGCATTGCGCGGGAACGACCACGCCCGTCCGGTGCGCGTCGTCTCCGTCCGCTCCTTGCGACACCACGCCCACTGGATGAGGAGAACGGCAGTGACACGGTCGCGACTCGAACTCGGCGCGGGGCTCAGAGCCTTCGTGCCAGCCTTCTGCTGTCTGATCATCTTCTTCGACGGGTACGACGTCACCGTCTTCGGCGCGACCGTTCCCGCACTGCTGAAGTACCGGTCGTGGGGCCTCGGCGAGGCGGATGTCGGGCTGATCGCGAGCCTCGGCCTGGTCGGCCTGCTGCTCGGGGCGCTCGTGGGGGGTGTCGCGACGGACCTGCTGGGGCGCAAGCGCATGCTGATCCTGTGCACCACGTGGTTCTCCGCGTGCATGCTCGCCTGCGCCGCCGCGCCGACGAGCGGGGTCTTCGGCGCACTCCGCTTCCTGGGCGGCCTCGGGCTCGGCGGCGTGATGCCCGTCTGCATCGCCCTGGCGGTCGAGTTCGCGCCCCCCTCCCGCCGATACCTGTTCAACGCGGTCGGCAACGCGGGCTTCGCCGTGGGCGCGATCGCATCGGCCGTGCTCGGAATGGCCGTCATGCCGGAGTGGGGGTTCCGCCCGATGTACGCGGTCGCGGGTCTGCCGCTGCTCCTCATGCCGATCGCGGCCGTGACGCTCCCCGAGTCGGTGGACTTCCTTGTGGCCAAGGGGCGCCTCAGGGAAGCCGAGGAGGTGGCGCGCCGCTTCGGCCTCCCCGTTCCGGCGCCGCGGGGCAGCGACTACCAGCTGGAGGCGGAGAGCCGGCGCCCGGCGGGTCCGCGGTCCCTGGTCCGGCGGCCGCTGTTCGCGAACCTCATGATCTTCGGCGCGGTGGGGATCGCCGTGCAGGTGTTCATCTACGGGCTCCACACCTGGCTGCCGCAGATCATGGTGCTCGCCGGGTACGGCGTCACCTCCTCCCTGGCCTTCCTCGCGACGATGTCGGCAGGCGCCGTTGTCGGCAGCGTCACCATGTCGCTGTTCGCCGACCGCCTCGGGCCTCGCCCCGTCCTGCTCGCAGGTCTCGGGGTAGGAGTGATCGCGCTGGGGGTCCTCAGTTCCGCCCCGCCCTCACTGGCCGTCTACGCGGCGGTGGCCCTGGCCGGCGTCGGCGGTACGGGAACCGCAGCAATCGTGAACGCCTTTGTCGGCACCTGGTTCCCCGCGCCGGTCCGCGCCTCGGCGGTGGGGTCGTACTTCGCCATCTCCCGCCTGGGCAGTGTCCTGGGGCCTCTGCTGCTCGGCTGGATCATCGCCTCCGGCATGCCGGTTCGGTGGACCTTCTACACCTTGATGGCCCCAACTGCACTGGGTGTGCTTCTGGCACTGTTCCTGCCCCGAGCCCACACGGGCCGTCCTGCGGGGCTGGCCGCCGGCCCGCGGCCGACGGCGCAGGACTGACAGCACCGGCTGCGTGGCAGGGGTGTTGAGTCCCAGCCGCTCGTGTCGAAGAGGACCGCGTGCCCGGCTCAGCCGCTGGCGAGGGCTCGGAAGCGTGCCCGGGCCTGGGCGGCGCCGTCAGGTGTCGGCGCGGACGTCGGACAGGCGCCGCAGCTGAGCGGTCCCGCTCGTACGGCTCGCGGGGCTTGCCGAGTTCGGCGGCGAAGGACCGGCCCAGGTGCACCGGCTCGGCCGAGTGCCCGGACGCCTTCTTGGAGACCATCCGCAGCCGCAGGCCCGGGCCCGGGTCGATCCGCCGGACCAGCTCGTTCGGGACGGGGTGCTCGGGCCGGTCCAGGAAGACCAGCCGCGGCGGGCGCTCGAAGACCACCCGCACCTCGGTGGCCCGCGCGCCCTGCGCCTTGCCCGCCCGGACGAAGAACGGCACCCCGCTCCAGCGCCAGTCGTCCACTCCCAGGGCGAGCTCGACGTAGGTCTCGGTCGTCGAGTCGGGCTTGACCCCGGGGACACCGAGGTAGCCCGCGTACTGGCCGCGCAGGCAGCGGGACGGATCAACGTCGGACATGGCCCGGAAGACATCGACCCGCCCGGTCCCACAGCGCATCGAAGCCCGGGCAGACCGGCGCCTCCATGGCGATCAGGGCGTTGGTCGACGAGATACCCCTGGGGCCGAACGCCATGGCGCTGCGGGAGCACTGTGTCGCGGCGCTGCTCGACAGCGGCTTCCCGCCGCGACTGGCCGCGCACGCTTTTGCCACCCTCGCCCGCTACGTCCTCGGATTCGCCATACAGGTCAACGGTCATGGCGGCGGCGGGCAACTCGACGGCGCACAGCTGTCCGCCGTCTTTCAGAGCGTCGATCCAGCCTTGTTCCCGGCAACGGTCACCGTCGCCGGGTCGATGCCCGTTCCGATCGAGGACGAGTCCTCCTTCGGACTCGAACTCCTTCTCGGCGGGCTTGCCCACCTGCGCGACGACGCCTGACCAGCCAGGACGACGTGAACCTGAGCCGCCCGCCTACGGAGTCGTCTCGGCCGGCGCACAGGCGTCCGGGGGCAACCGGTCGCCGGACGGTCAGGCCCACAGCTGTCGTGACCCGCGTGGTCGGCGGTTCGTCAGCGGAAGGCGAAGTGCTCGGCGTGGAGGTGCCGGCGGGGGACGCCCTGGCGGTGGAGGGCGCGGGTGAGGTTTTCGATCATTGAGGCGGGGCCGCAGAGGAAGACGTGCGTGTCGGGGGTGATCGGTCCGGCCTCGGCCTGGATTCTTTCGGCGGTCAGACGGCCGTGGCTGCGGCTGAACGTCGGGTGGAGCCGGAACTCGGGGCGGTGTGCTGCCGCTGCGGTGAGTTCCGGGAGGAACGGGGCGTCTTCGGCGGTGGGGGCGCAGTAGAAGAGGTCGGTTTGGGCCGGCGCCGCACCGGGGTGGGTGAGCCAGCCGAGGAACGGCGCGATGCCGATGCCCCCCGCGATCCATATCTGCCGGGGTCCGCCGAGGGTGTGGTCGAACATGCCGTAAGGGCCCTTGAGGGTTGCGGGGTGTCCTTCGCTCACGTCCGTGTAGAGGGCGCGTGTGCCGCGGCCCAGGGCGCGGATGGTGAGGCGTACCGAGCCGTCGGCCTGCGTTCCTGCGACGCTGAAGGGGTGTTCGTGCCAGCCGCCGACGCGCAGGTAGACGAACTGGCCTCCGGTCACGGGAAGCGCCGTCTTGCCGGTGGGCGTGAGGGTGAGGTCGAGGATGTCGGGTGTCGGCCGCTCGACGCGGTGGATGGTGTAGTCCGCCCGGGGCTCCCTGCGCCGTAGCACCAGTTCGTCGTAGGCGTAGGCGGTCATGCCGATGGCGGCCACGGTGACGTAGATCGCCAGGAGGGGCGTGGATCCGTTGATGACGAGGTCGAGGAACCAGCCGTGCACCAGTGCCGACAGGAGCAGCAGGCCGGTGAGGCGGTGCAGGAACAGCCAGCGCTGGTAGGGCAGTCGGAGGATGCGGCCGACCTGGCCGAGTGAGATGAGGACGAGCAGCAGCAGGCCGATGGCGGAGACGGCGCCGAGGAGATGGCCCATCCCTACCGACGCCGTCTGGTGGGCGTAGCCGTACTGGCTCCCGTCGAACCCGGAGAAGAAGTGGAGGAGCAGGTGGGGGGTAAGCAGGAGCATGGACCATACGGCGTACCGCTTGTGCTGGCGGTACATGCGGTCCAGGCCGCCGAACCACTGCTCCAACCACATCAGGCGGGTGGCCAGCACCAGGGTGCAGGACATCAGGTAGGCGGACAGGACGCCGGCGAACTCGCCGACGCAATAGACCGTGCTGAGGCCCTCGGGCCTGAGCCAGTCCCAGGCCAGGTAGAGCATGACCGCTCCGGTCGTGACCGACAGGGGCCCGACGTGGCGCTTCTTCAGGCGCGCGTCCAAGGGAGCGCGCGCGATCCGGACAGCGTAGATCGCTATCACGATCAGGACGGGCATCGTCTACCCCGTGGGAGTCGGCACTGTGGAGGAAGGGGCGCGGTGAAGTCGGGCGGACCGTACGGTCGCGGCTTGAGCGCCATCGAGCCCAGGTGGCTGCGGTTCCTGCCCACTCTAATATTGGCTGCAACATATCCGTTTATCTGGTCTTGGTCCAGTGGTGTATTCGGATGCCTGCCGACCGGCCCTGGATCCGCCCTCCGGGACATGGCGACCCGAAGCCCTCGTCGGCGGCCTTCAGGGCAGAACCGCCCGGAGCTGCCCATCCGTGGAGGTGCGGACCCGATCCGTGGCGTTTCAGGCGAACAAGGCCGCAAGGTATGAGGCGACAAGCACCACGCACACGGCGGCGGGCACGAGTTTGGCAAACGGGTCGCCGTTGCGCAGGTGTACGACCACGGCTCCGGCGAGCAGCATGAGAAGCCCGACCCCCGCGAGGGCGCCGAGCGACGGCACGGCTGGGCCGAGCGCCACGCCGGCGACTCCTGCCAGTTGCAGTACGCCGATGCGGCGGTAGGCGGCGACGGAGAAGCCGGTCTCGGCGGCCAGCTCGCGCGCCTTCGGCAAGGCGAGTGCGTTGAGCACTCCGCTTGCTCCGAAGATCAGGACGATGCAGGCGAGGGTGATGGTGAGGATCATGAAGTGATTCCCGGGTGTCGGCGTCGTGGCGGGCGGGGGTGTCAAGAGCGACGGCCCGATGGCGCGCAGGTCGTCACGAGACTGTTCGTGGATGGGTCGGGCTCGGTCAGGTTGCCGCGAGCACATCGCCGGTCGACCGGACGGGCGATCAGCGTGCTGCGGGATCCCGTCGTGCCATCAGGGACTGATAATGGATACACTGTTACCGATAAGGTGGTCGTGTCAAGCGGACGCCCTCGTCGCGGGCGCGGCACCCTGCCCCGGGCCGACTCCTGCACGACAACCCCGAACGCGACGACGCCGAAAGCAGTCGACCAGGTCACCGAGGATCCGCTGCGGATGTCTGGCCTTCCCGGCAACCAGGCCCACGAGGTCTGCCGGCAGCCACTGCCCGACCTGGAAACCGCGGCCGGCCGGCGAGGCACCGTCCCTGGAAGCCGGGAACCGTGACCGCCCCGAACGAAAGGTGCTCAGTACATGACACTCCGACGCGTTCTCAGCGGACTGGGCGCCGCAGCGACCCTCGGCGCCGCCGCGGCGATCAGCGCACGTCGCCGCGCTCTGGCGGCAGTCCCCCGCGAGCTACGGCACCCAGCGCTCCTCCTCCCGCTGAACTTCGGCAACCCGGTCACTCTGGCCGTCGCCCGCCGCGTCGTGCCCTTGGCGGGCGCCGCGTTGAGGCCCGGCGTCCGCGTCGAGCGGCGCACACTGCCGGCCACGACCGACGGCCCCTCCGTCGAGGTGCTCACCTACCAGGCATCAGGCCAAGCGCCGCGCGCAGCACTGCTCTGGATCCACGGCGGAGGAACCGTCATGGGTGCCGCTCGGCAGGAGAACACCTGGTGCAGCCGCGTCGCCGACGAACTCGGCGCTCTGGTCGTCAGCGTCGACTACCGCCTCGCACCCGAGAATCCGTACCCCGCAGCTCTGGACGACTGCTTCGGTGCGCTCCGCTGGCTTCACGCCAGTGCCGCCGCCCTCGGCATCGACCCCACTCGCATCGCCGTCGGCGGCGAAAGCGCCGGAGGCGGACTCGCCGCCGCCGTCGTCCAGCGCGCCCACGATTCAGGAGTGCCGGTCCGGTTCCAACTCCTCATCTACCCCATGCTCGACGACCGCACGGCTCTACGTGTCGACCCTCCCAGCAGCGCCATCCACATGTGGACCCCGGCCTCCAACCGCTTCGCCTGGACCTCCTACCTCGGCCACCCGCCACAGGACCGCGACGATCGCCCCTATATCGCGGCGGCGAGGCGCAGGAACCTCGACGGGCTGCCGCCCGCGTGGATCGGCGTGGGCGACCTCGACCTGTTCCACGACGAAGACGTCGACTACGCCCGACGCCTGAGCGAGGCCGGCGTCGCGTGCGAGCTGCGGCTCGAACCAGGCATGTACCACCTTGCTGATGCCTTGCTCGACGGCAAAGCACCTTCAATGACCGCTTTCCGCGCCGCCGCCCTCGACGCCCTGCGAACCGCCCTGGCAAAACCCTGACCGCCCTGGCCGGTCCAGCCACCCTTGCACGGGCGGCCCTCAAGGGACCACGCGGCCGTTCTTGCCGAGATCGGCCGCCTTCATCGGGGACGTCCTGCCGGTCCCCGAGTCGATCCCTGCGACGGACAGTGCCGCGGGAGAGGACCGATCGGATCCTCTCCCACGGCACTGTCGCGTTGGCCGCAGCCTGCGGCCCGCGCCCCTACTCCTCGGCGGCGACAGCGGGTGCGCTGCCAGATCATCTACCCAAGTGACAGGCAACCTCGGCAACGGAGCACATCCAGAACCAGCCCGGGTTGACACCTGTTCAGGACGCGACACTGCGGCAGTGACAAGTACCTGCGGCAGTCACACGTGGTACGAGATCATTCCCGCGCGGGCGGCGTAGGCGGTCGAGCGATCCGACGGGCGGTAGTTCGGTGCGGCGGACGCGATCGAGCGACGAAGCGCGACCTCGTCCGCCCTGCCCTGCCGACCGTGCTTGACACCGATCACCGGCGGCGTAGCATCCGCTCCGGCTCGTCATGCATTCGCCGGCGCAACGAAGCTCGCGCCGAACATGCCCACCACGTGCTGGGCGCCGGGCCCCGCCGTCCGGGGCCAGGAGAGTCGTTCGTCCGGAGCGACGACCGCTCCCGGTGCGGGCGTACGCCCGTCACCGTGCAGCTTCCAGCGCACGCCGAGATCCATGTGGGGGGTTCGCATTCTCTGTACTTCCGGGGGATTGTCGCCACCCTTGTCCCGGCCACCGCCCGCCCCGGCCGTCACCGCCCCTCCCCCGACCCGCGCCTCGGGCGCAGCGGCGTGGCGGCCCTACCCGGAGGTGATCCGGCGGCCGTTGGTCTCGTCCGGGCGGATGCGCACCCACAGGTCGCGGCCGCCGCCGGCCCAGGGGGTGCTCCCCGGCAGCTCCTTGAGCCGGGCGATCTCGTCGGGGTCCTCGACGTACTGGGCCCGGCCGAGGATCAGCACGCTCCAGCCCCGGCTGAGGCTCTCGTCGATGTGGTCCACCTGGAACGAGACGGGCGAGCCGTCGGGCGGGGCCGAAGTGCCGTGCGCGGACGTGTGGTAGACGATCGTGCGGGCGTCCACGGTGTAGTTGACCGGGAAGACCGCCGGCGCCGGCCGGGTGGGCAGGCCGATCCGGCCGATGCCGTGGGTGCCGACGCGGTCCCAGCACTCGGGTTCGGTCAGGTGCAGGAGCAGCGGGCGCGCGCCGGCGCCGCCCTGCCCCGGCGGGGCGTCGGCGCGGCCGGACAGCAGCTCGCCGTAGGTGGTCCGCAGCACGGCGGCGATCCTGACGAAGGCGGCCGGGTCGAAGGCGGGGCCGGCCTCCATCAGGTGCCGGAGGTAGCGGGGCGCCATCGCGGTCTGCCGGGCCAGCGCCTCCTCGGTCAGCCCGAGCTGTCGACGGCGGTCATCGATCCGCCGGGCGACGACGGCCGGATCCACCCCCTGGGCGGCGTCAGGTCCGGGGTTCTGGTCCACATCGACTCCTCGGTGCCAGGGGTCACGCTCCGTGGTCGTCAGCGACCTGGTCGCCCCCGTCGGGCGTGGGTGCCGGGCGGTTCCCCGCCCGGCCTTCCCTTCCAGCGTTGCCCCGACCGCGGGCGGCCGCCATAGGGGCCGCCCGGCCCGGCTGGCGTGGCGCGCCCGGATCACTGATGGTGGCAGGGGGAGTGCCACAGCTGTCGGAGGCATGCGATGGACCAGGAACTCGACCGGCGGAGCCGGCCCGTCACGGGCTGCCACGGCCGCGGCGGGTCCCTCGGAGCCCTCCTCGGACGGGTGGGCCGGGAGGCTGATGGCTCCGCGCCCGGCCCCCGTGCGGACCCATGAGCCTCCCGGCCGTCGACTACCGCGCGGTGTTCCAGGCCCTGCCCGGCATGGTCGCCCTCCTCACCCCGGACCTGGTGTACGTCGACGTCAACGAGGACTTCGTACGGATGTCCGGCCGTACCCGCGAGCAGCTCGTCGGCCGGTACCTCTTCGACGTCTTCCCCGACAATCCGAACGATCCGGACGCCACCGGCAGCCGCAACCTCGGGGTCTCCCTGCAGCGGGTCCTGGCGACCGGCGAACGCGACACCATGGCCCTCCAGCGCTACGACGTCCAGTCCGCCGGCAGCGCCGGCGAGTGGGAGGAGCGCTACTGGAGCCCGGTCAACGCTCCCGTCCTGGCCCCGGGCGGCGAAGTGGTGCTGCTCGTCCACCGGGTGGAGGAGATCACCGAACTCATCCGGGCCCACGGTCTGCCCGAGGGCAACCGCGCCCGTGTCCTGGAGGCGGAGCTCTACACCCGCGCACGCGAACTCCAGGAGGTCAACGAGCGCCTGCGCGAGGCCCACGACCGCGAACGGGAGGTCGCGCTCGCGCTCCAGGAGGCCATGCTCCCGGGCCCCCGACCGCTTGAGCACCACCTCGCCGCGGTCCGCTACCGGCCCGCCGTCGGGGCGCTGAACGTGTGCGGCGACTGGTACGACCTCGTCGAGCTGCCGGGCAACCGCGTGGCGGTCGCCGTCGGCGACGTGGTGGGCCACGGCCTCGCCGCGGCGGGCGTCATGGGCCAGCTGCGCAGCGCCCTCAGCGCGGCCTCCCGGGTCGCCGTCGGGCCCGCCCAGGCGCTGGAGGTCCTGGGCCTCTACGCCCGCTTCGTCGACGGCGCCGAATCCACCACCGTCGCCACGGCCTTCATCGACTGCGACGCCCACACCGTCACCTACAGCAGCGCGGGCCACCCGCCGCCCGTCCTGCTGCACGGCGAGGGCACCGTCGAGTTCCTCGACCGGGCCACCGACCCGCCGCTCGGCGCCCGCCCCGAGCACCAGGCCCGGCCCCAGGCCGTCGCCGGCTTCACCCACGGCGACACGCTCGTCCTCTACACCGACGGCCTCGTCGAACGGCGGCGCGAGGACATCGACACCGGCCTGAACCGGCTCGCCGACGCGCTCGTCCGCCACCGCGGGCTCGATCCCGACGCCCTCGCCGACCTCGTCCTCACCGAGCTGCTCCCGCCCGGCGGCGCGACCGACGACACGGCGCTCGTCATCGTCCGCCTCTGACCCCCGGCCGGCAGGGTCGCGGCCTGCCACGCTCGGCCCGAGCCGGCTCACCGCGAGCCGGATCGGCCCGGGGCGGCCATGATCGGAGCAGGGCCGCCGACGCCTGCCTCCCTCCCCCCGGGGGGCCGGCCGGCGATCCTCCGCAGGTGGGCGGCCGGGAGCGCGGCCGCGGTCGGACAGGAGGACCGGATGGGCCAGGACCAGGCGCGTCCCGTGCGGCGCGCGACCCCCGAGGAGCGGGCGGCGGCCGGCCGTGCGGCACGCCGGTCGACACCGCGTTCCGCCCACGCCGAGTACCGGCCGGGCCCGGAGCGGCCCGACCCGCTGACGATCCTGGCGGCCCAGTCGGCGCTGCGCGTGCCGGAGCTGGTGCCGATCCGGTACGCCCGGATGGCCGAGTCCCCGTTCCGTTTCTACCGGGGCGCGGCCGCGGTCATGGCGTCCGACCTCGCGGGCACCCCCGACTCGGGCATCCGGGTCCAGCTCTGCGGCGACGCCCACATGCTGAACTTCCGGCTGCTCGCCTCGCCGGAGCGGCGGCTGGTCTTCGACATCAACGACTTCGACGAGACGCTGCCCGGCCCGTGGGAGTGGGACGTGAAACGGCTGGCGTCGAGCCTGGTGATCGCGGGCCGGGCGAACGGCTTCGACGGGGCGCAGCGCGCCGACATCGTCGCCACTGCGGTCCGCTCGTACCGGGAGGCGATGCGGCGGTTCGCGGGGATGCGCAACCTGGATGTCTGGTACGCCCAGCTGGACTCGCAGCGGCTGCGGGAGCTGGCGGTGGGCCGGGTCTCCAAACGGGCCCGCCGGGGGCTCGACGAGGCGATGTCGAAGGCCCGCACCCGCGACAGCCTCCAGGCCTTCGGCAAGCTCACCGAGGTGACGGACGGCCTGGTCCGGATCGCCGCCGACCCGCCGCTGCTCGTCCCGATCGCCGACCTCCTGCCGGAGGTGGAGCGGACCGCGCTGATGGAGCTGTTCCACGGCCTGGTGCGGCGTTACGCGAGCACCATGCCCGCCGACCGGCGCACCCTGCTCTCGGCGTTCCGGCTGGTGGACGCGGCCCGCAAGGTCGTCGGTGTCGGCAGCGTCGGCACCCGGTGCTGGATCTTCCTGCTGCTCGGCCGGGACGGCGAGGACCCGCTGTTCCTCCAGGCCAAGGAGGCCGGCGAATCGGTGCTGGCGCCGTACGTCGGCGCGAGCCGGTACGACAACCAGGGCGAGCGGGTGGTCTCCGGCCAGCGGCTGATGCAGGCCACCAGCGACATCTTCCTGGGCTGGGAGCGGGTCGAGGGCATCGACGGCAGGCGGCGGGACTTCTACATCCGTCAGCTCCGCGACTGGAAGGGCATCGTCGTGGCCGAGCGGATGGTGCCGCGCGGCATGCGGGCCTTCGGCGAACTGTGCGGCGCCACGCTGGCCCGGGCGCACGCCCGGTCGGGCGACCGCATCGCCATCGCCGCCTACTTGGGGAAGCGGGATGCCTTCGACCGGGCCCTGGTGGAGTTCGCGGAGGCGTACGCGGACCGGAACGAGCGGGACCACCGGGCGCTGGTCGAGGCGGTCGCGGCGGGCCGGCTCCCGGCCGAGGCCGGCTGACCCGTCGCGGCCGCCGGGTCGCGCCGCCCGGGCCCGCTGATCAGCCTTCGGCCGGCCGCGAACGGCCGTCGGCCCGGAGCCCCTCCTCGATGGCGCGCAGGAGCGCCTCCCGGTCCACCGCGACCGGTGCGGCGGCCGGCCGGGCGGGATCTCCGCCCCGGTGGACCGGCATCCGGGCCCGGACGAGGGTCCGGCCGTCACCCGTCGGGGGGAGCTGGACGATCTCCAGCTCGGCCGCGACGACCTCCTCCCCCTCCCGCCCGGGCCGTAGTCCGACACAGAGGTGGAAGTCGAGCGACTCGTCGTCGGCGATGTCGACGGGGTACTCGGTGACCCCGGGGCCGACGGGCTGCCCGCGCTCCGACAGGTCCTCGAACCGCGGGGAGACCTGCTTGAGGTAACGCACCCCGCCGTCGTCGTACGTGGTGATCCGCAGGGCGAGGTCGCGCAGCCCGGCCCGGCGGGTCCGGTCCACCAGGGAGGCCAGCTCCCGGTGGAGGCCCGGTGTCCCCGTGGGCGACGCGGGGGCGGGCACGATGTCGAGGGTGCCGCCCAACGCGGAGGTGACGGACCGCACCTGGGCCACCGACCACCGCTCGCCGATGCCCCGGGCGTGGCACGGGAAGCGGCCCGCGCAGGAGGCGAGGGCGGCGGCCAGGTCGTCGGCGCTCTCGGCCGCCGCCTCCAGGTCGGTCAGCAGGATCGCGGTGCGCGCCGCGTCGGCGTGGCCGGCGAACAGGCGGTCGGCCAGCCGGATCCAGCGGCCGAACGCCGCCGCGCCGACCGGCTCCAGCCCGGCCAGCGCCGCCCGCGCCCCGGCCTTGGCGGCCGCGGTCGCCCGGACCAGCCGCTGGGTGTCGGGGTAGAGCATCCGCGCGTACGCCGACCCCGCGACGACGGCGAAGGAGGCGTCCTCGTCCAGGCCGTCGATGACGGCCGCGACCGCCGCACCGACCGCCCGGAAGTCCGCCTCGGGCAGCTCCGGCGACAGTCCGACCAGGAGGACGAGCGCGCGGGGCGCGCCGGCCGCCGCACGGTCGGCGGCCCCGCTCGGGCCGGTCACCGTCAGGATCGTGTGCGCCTCGGTGGCACCCGGGGCGAGGAACTCGTTGCGGTGCAGCTCCAGCCCGAGACCGCCGGAGTGCACCACGGCGGGAACGGCGGTGGGTACTGCGGTGGGAACAGTGGCCGGAACGGCGGGCGTCCGCGGCTCCGGCGCGGACGGGCGGCGGCCGACCCCCCGGAGCCGCGCCACGACGGCTCCCGCGTCGGCCGGGCGGTCCGCCGGATCCTTGGCGAGCAGCTCCGCGACCAGCTCGTCGAGCTCGTCGGGGACCTCCGGCCGCAGCGGGGCGAGACGCGGGGCCGGGGTCTGGAGGTGCTGGACCATCAGGGTCCAGAGGCCGCCGCGCGCCGGGAACGGCGGCCGTCCGGTGAGCAGCGCGAAGAGCACACAGCCCAGCGCGTAGAGATCGGCCCGTCCGTCGACCCTGGGACTCCGCCACTGCTCGGGGGCCATGTACTCCGGCGTGCCCATCACGCTGCCCTCCCGGGTGAGACCCGAGTCGGCCCGGACGTACCCGGCGAGTCCGAAGTCGCACACCTTGAGCGTGCCGTCGGGGAGCAGCACGAGGTTGGCGGGTTTGATGTCCCGGTGGACGATGCCCAGCCGGTGCGCGTAGGACAGGGCGCCCGCGAGTTGCGCGGTCAGCTCCACCGCCTCGTCGACGGGCAGCCCCGACGGCCGCCCGTGCAGGACCTCGCCGAGGTCGCGGCCCCGGAGCAGTTCCATCACCAGGTAGAGCCGGCCGCCCTGTTCGCCGCTGTCGAAGATCTGGGTGATGCCCGGGTGCTGGAACCGCGCGGTGACCTGCGCCTCGCGATGGAACCGCTGCGCGGCCACCGCGCCGGCCGCCGACTGCGGGGCGAGGAACTTGATCGCGACCCCGCGGTCCAGCCGGGGATCGTGGGCCCGCCAGACCTCGCCCATCCCGCCGCGCCCGAGCAGTGCCTCCAGCCGGTACCGGTCGGCGATCCGCGTCCCCACAGCGTTCAAGGCGCCTCGCAATCCCCCGTGTCGCACGGCCCCCGCCGCTTCCGCCACTCTACGAGACCGGTCCGACGGCTGTGCATTCCACGGGGCCCCGCGTCCGGGCCGTCCCGACCGGCGGCCGACCGGCGGCGGCGCCCGCGCGGGTAGCATCCGAGCCGTGGCCGCCCGGCCACGACCGGTAGCCCAGCAGTGCGCCACCTCCGACACCGTCCGCTCCGTCGCCGCCGCCCGGCGGCGGCCCGCTCGACACAGCCCAGGGACCGACATGGCCTCCCCCTTCGCCGATCCGGCGTTCTACCGCGACCGCTACCCCGCCTACGCCGCCCTGCGCGAGGCCGCCCCGGTCCTGCGCGTCCCGATGGAGGGCGCCGGCCCCGGCACCGCGACCGTCGTCACCGGCTACCACGCGGCCCGCCAGGCCCTCACCGCCCCGCTGTCGAAGGACACCGGCGCGTACTTCGCCGACAAGCCGTCCGAGCGGTCCCTGCACCCGGCCGTCGCCCGCACCATGCTCGCCACCGATCCCCCGGAGCACACCCGGCTCCGCCGCCTGGTCACCAGGGCGTTCACCACCGCCGTGGTCGACGGACTCCGCCCGTACGTCCGCTCACTCGCCGAAGAACTCGTCGACCGCTGGGCGCCCGGTGGCGAGGTCGACCTCGTCGAGGACCTCGCCGGGCCCCTCCCGGTCACCGTCATCTGCCAACTCCTGGGCGTCCCGCCGGAGGACCGCCCGGCCGTCCGCGGCTGGTCCACCGACCTGTTCGCGACCGGCGACCACGAGCGGATCGACTCGGCCTCGCACGCGCTGGCCGACTACCTGGCGGAGCTGATCGCCACCAAGCGGTCCGGGCCGGACGGTTCGCTGCTCTCCGAGCTGATCGCGGTCCGCGACAGCGACGCCGACCGCCTCGGCGAGGAGGAGTTGCTGTCGCTGGCCGTGCTGCTGCTGGTGGCCGGGCACGAGACCACCACCGCGGCGATCGGCAACGCCGTCCTCGCGCTGCTCCGGCACCCGGACGACCTGCGGCGCCTCGTGGCCGACCCGCACCGCATCCCGGCCGCGGTCGACGAACTGCTGCGCTACGACGCGCCGGTGAGCATCGCCACCTGGCGCTGGGCTCCCGAGGCGGTGCGCCTGGGCGACCGCGAAGTCCCCGCCGGCTCCCCGGTGTTCGTCTGCCCCGGCGCGGCCAACCGCGACCCCGCGCGGTTCGCCGACCCCGACCGGCTCGACCTCGAACGGCCCGACGCGGCCGGCCACCTGGCCTTCGGGCACGGGATCCACCGCTGCGTCGGGGCACCGCTCGCCCACGCCGAGATCGAGGTCGTCCTGCGGGTCCTCCTGGAGCGATTCCCGACCCTGCGGCTGGCCGTCCCGCCCGACCGACTCTCCTGGCGCCACTCCCGGCTGGTGCGCGGCCTCGTCGCCCTGCCGGTCCGCCTGTAGGCGGCGCCGCCGTGCTGTCCGCCGCTCCCCTCTGCCGGGGGCGCACGGCACCGCGCACGCCGGGTCACGCACGTCGTTGTGGAGAGGTGGTGCCCGCGGGCGCCCCGAGCGGCACCAGCCGCTACGGAACGCGAAGTTCCAGCTGTCGGGAAGAGGAAGGCGACCTGCCGGCCGGGGCTGTCGGCGACGAACGGGTCCGGCCTGGTCGGGTTGTTCCCGTTGAGGTTCCGCACCCGACCCGGTACCGCCCGGGAGGCCGTCGTCAGTCGCCGGACAGCCGGGTCGGGGCCGCCGTCAGTCCGTCCAGGGTGAGGTCGAGGAGGCGTTCGGCCTGCTCGCGCTGGTCCGGCCCGGCCGAGGTGAGGGCGATGCCGGCGAGCGCGGCGAACACGTCGCTCGCGCTGATGTCGGACCGGATCGTTCCGGCCGCGTTACCGGCGTCCATCAGGGCGGCGAGGGCGCCCTGGATCATCTCGCGGCTGTCGGCATAGGGGTCACTGCCCGAAGCGACGACCGCCCGCAGGGCGTCGGCCATACCGAACTTGGCGGTGGCGTAGTCGATGAAGCGGCGGGTCCACGCACGCAGGGCCTCGGCGGGCGGCATGGTCGCGAGGAGTCCGGGGACGGCGTCGCAGAGCCGGGCCACCTCGTTGCGGTACGCCGCCTCGACCAGCGCCTCCCTGGTCGGGAAGTTGCGGTACAGGGTGCCGGTTCCGACACCCGCCTCGGCGGCGATCCGCTCGAAGGTCGCGTCGAGCCCCTCCTCGGTGAACATGCGCACCGCGGTGGCCAGGATCCTGTCCCGGTTCCGCTGCGCGTCGGCCCTCAGCGGGCGCCCTGAAGCTCGGGTCATCGGCGGCCTCTCCCTCCTCCGTTGCTAAGTGGAGGGCCCTCCGCTTAGTCTGGGCGAAGTGGCGGACCCTCCACTTTCAACTCTAGGGCACGGCCCGGCCTGCCCCCGCCCCCTACTCCCCTGTTCGGAAGGACGGTCCCGTATGTCGGGAATCGAAGGCAAGGTCGTGGCGATCACCGGCGCCGGCAGCGGCATCGGCGAGGCGACCGCACTCCTGCTGGCCGCGCGCGGCGCGAAGGTCGTCCTCGGGGCACGGCGCACAGAGCGCCTGGAGGCCCTGGCCGCCCGTATCGAACAGGCCGGCGGCGAGGCCGCCTGGATCCGCACGGACGTGACGCGGCAGGGCGACCTCACCGGCCTCGTCCAGCTGGCCCGCGACCGCTACGGCAGGCTCGACGTCCTCGTCGGCAACGCCGGGGTCGGGCTGATCTCCCGCCTGGACGACCTGCGCGTCGAGGACTGGGAGCAGATGATCGACGTCAACCTCAAGGGCGTCCTGTACGGGATCGCCGCGGCCCTGCCGGTCTTCCGGGAGCAGGGCTCCGGACACTTCGTCAACACCGTCTCCACCGCCGGCCTGCGCATCGTGCCGCTCCAGTCGGTGTACGCGGCGACGAAGAACGCCGTACGGACCGTCTCGGAGGGCCTGCGCCAGGAGGCCGGTGACAGCCTGCGCGTCACCGTCGTCTCGCCCGGCGCCGTCCGCACGGACTTCGCGGAGCACATGGACCCGTCGGTGAAGCCCCAGATCGACAAGCTGATGGAGATCGCCCTCCCGCCGGACGCGGTGGCCCGCGCCATCGCCTTCGCCATCGAGCAGCCGGACGGGGTCGATGTGGGCGACATCGTCGTCCGCCCCACCGCCCAGGGGTAGGTCCGCGCAGCCGGTTCGGCCGGCCCGGCCGGGGCCCGGGAAACACCTCGCCGACCGGTGCGGGCGGCGCACCGGTCGGCGAGGGGGTGGATCAGGCCTGCGAGCGGCGGCGCGAGGCGACGACCGCGCCGGCGCCCAGGAGGACGGCCGCGCCGGCGGCGGCGGTGAGCTCCCCGAGCGGAGCGGTCGAGCCGGTGGCGGCCAGCGTGCCGGTACCGGTGCCCCGGACGGCCCCGGTGGGGACGGTGGCCGAGGTGGCCGTCGCGGCCGTCGCGGCCGTCGCGGCCGTCGTACCGGACTTGACCGCGGCGGGGGCCACCGCGGGGACCGGCTGGGTGGTGCCGGACGTGCTCTGCACCGCCCCGGCGGCGGGCTTCGCGGCAGCCTCGGCGGCGGCCTTCGCGGCGGCCTCGTCCTTGGCACGAGCCGTGAACCGGCCCTCGGCCAGGAAGGCCCGGACGTCCGCGGCGGTGCCTTCGAGCGCGGCGAGGCCGGCCTTCCGGACCTCGGGCGTCCCGGTCTCGACGAGCTGGGAGACGCGGATCCGGTCGTCGCTCTCCCGCAGCGGCTCCAGCTGCGCCTTCAGGAAGCGCTCGACGTCCGCCGCGCTGCCGGCGAGCGCCTTCTCGGCCGCCTCCCGGACATGACGGCCGGTACCCGCGTCGTCGAGGATCCGCCGGACCTCGGCGCGGTTCTCGTCCTCGGCCCGGGCGACGAACTGGCCGACCTTGAGGAAGGCACGGACGTCGTCGATGGTGCCGTCGAGCGCGGCGCCGGCGGCGGCCCGCACCGCCGGGCCACCGACGGCCATGATCTGGCCGAGCAGGACCCGGTCGTCGTCCTCACCGGCCTTCTTGAGGCCCACCGTGAGGAACTGCTCGACATCCCCGGCCGTCCCCGCGAGCGCCTTCCGGGCGCCCTCGCGCACACCCGGCCCACTCTTCGGGTCGTCGAGGATCCGCTGCACCTCGGCACGCTTCTCGTCCTCGGCCCGGGCCTCGTACTGACCCTGGTTCAGGAAGGCGCGGAACACCTCGATGTCGTCCAGGTCGAGCACGGCGTTGGCGGCCTTCTGCACGACCGGACCGCCGGCGCTCATGATCCGCAGGATCGCGATCCGCGCGTCGTCCCGGCGGATGCGGTCCACCTCCGACGCGAGGAAGCGCGCCCGGTCCTCGGGGGTGCCCGCGAGGGCCGCCGCCGCGTGCTCGCGCAGGTAGCCGCTCGGCGCCGTCAGCAGGTAGCTGTTCGGGTAGACGAGCAGCTTCTCGATCGCCGCCCGGTTCTCGTCGTCCGTCTTCGTCCCCGCCGGGTCCGTCTGCTCCTGCCCCGCCGGGGCGCTGTCGGCGAACGCCGGGGTGCTGCCCAGGGCGACGGGCGCGGCGGCCGTGGCCAGGAGGACGGCGGTAGCGAGCGAACGACGGATCTTCAACGGTCACCTCAGGATCTGGATACGGACGACCCCGACGCGGCTGCGCGGTGGTCGGCCGGGGGATCGTATCGCGACACCACCCCTCACACGCGAACACATTTCCGTCACGTCCTGGTCCTTGGGTCTCCGACGACCCGGACCGTGAGCACCGACCGCGTCCGCACCGGCAACTGACGCACGAAGGGGAGGCCTGGAGCGGCCGTGAACCGGCTCTCCGGGTCTCCCCCACCACGATCAGGACGTGCCGGTGCCGGCCGTTCCTAGTTGTGCCAGCCGTTCCACTTCCCGTTCTGGTCGCGGTCGCGGGACCACAGGCGGTTGTCGTCGCCGCGCGCGGTGATGGTGAAGGCGCCGCCGAGGGTCTGTCGGGTGATCTCGACCTTGCTCGTGAAGGAGCCGCCCAGGGAGGTCCAGGAGCTCAGCTTGCCGGAGCTGTTGGTCGTCCAGCGCGTCCACACGGCGTGGTCGGTCCCGATCACGAAGATCTCGCTGGTGCCGTCCCGGAAACCGAAGTACGTCACGCCGTCGCCGTAGGCGCCGCCGCACAGGTAGGTGCCGCCGAACTGCCGGTCGCTGCAGTGCCCGGGGACACCGATGTCACCCGCCGACGCGGGAGCCGCGCCCAGCCCGACTCCGGCGAGGGCGGCGGCGGCCACGACCGCGGCCTTGATCTTGTTCATGCGTCTGCTCCTGACTGGTCGGGACCGGGCCTCGTCGGCGCACCGGTCCACCCGGGCCACAGCCCACCCGGCGCCCACCCGCCGGGCCCTCACCGGTACCAACGGGAGCCGCACCCCGTCGAGTTCATCGGAGGGTCCCGTCGACCCGGAACAGCACCGGACTCCCCTGTCAGACCCGCGCGCGTCCTTCTGGCCCGGTCGGCACCGCCGGGGCCCGCGACTGCCGACGACAGTCGCGTTCCAGGGCTGACACGATGTCCGCCATGGACAGAGTGGTGACGACAAAGGAAGACCTCGCGTCGCACCGTCGGTACGCGGCTCTCCAACGGGTCTCCTTCGACGACGGTGACCTCGCATCGGTCTCGTTGCGGCAGTTGCGGTTCACACGGTGCTCGTTCCGTGGGGCCGATCTGCGCCGAGCCACCCTGGACGGCTGCAGCTTCAAGCTGTGCGACCTTCGCGGGGCCGACCTGCGCGGCGACTCCCTTCGCGGGGTCTCCCTGGCGGGCTGCGATCTGACCGGAGCCGACCTCCGAGCGGCAGACCTGACCGGCGCACGACTGGGTCTGGTCCTCACCGGCGCCCCGCCTCATGGGCTGACCGAGGCCACCGGCGTCAGGCTGGACGACGCCGTCCTCCGCGACCTCGAGCTCGACCAGGTCATCGGCTGACCCCTCACCGGGTAGATCGGCCGGGTTACGAAGGGGCCGGACCAGCGCGCGGCTCATCGGGCCGGCCCCTGCGGTGGACCGATCACCTAGGCCCGGAGGTACCCCCAGGTGGCCGGACCGACGATGCCGTCGACGGTGATCCGTTCCGCACTCTGGAACCGCTTCACCGCGGACTCCGTGGCGGCTCCGAACTGGCCGTCCACCCCGGTGGAGCCCACCGAGTAGCCGTGGAAGATCAGCAGCGCCTGAAGCTCCTTCACCCGCGCGCCGGAGTCGCCGCGGCTCGTGTAGGCATTGCTGAGGTCATAGCCGCAGTAGGTCCCCACGTCGACGGTGCCGCGGCAGTTCACCGCCACCGCCGGTGGCGCCTGCGCCGTGATGGGTGCGGCCGGAACGGCACCGGCGGAGCCGACCGGAAGCAGGGCCGCAGCCAGTACCGCGGAGGCGAGGAGGGGAAGTCTCAAGCGCTGACGCAACCGAGAGCCCTTCGATCGGGGCGGGAAAGCCCGCCCAACGGGTTGGTTGAGCGCGAACCTATCTCGGTACAAGCCGTCGGAGCAGGGCGCACTTCGGCGCGCGGGGGGAGTGCGTGGAGCCCGGCCCAGCGCACCCGCGGTCGAAGTGACCCGTCGGGTCAGACCGGAGATCTTCGTCACCGGCCGCTGGCGCACCCCCACCTGAGGGGAGCGGTCACCGGAAGGTCCGCTGTCCGGTCGCGGGAAGAGGCAGCAGCGCCTGGCGACGCCGCCCGGGAGCCGCACGGCTCCGGCGAACTTGGCGTCCGGCCGCTGTCACATCTTCCCGCCGCCGTCCGTCGAAGCAGCAGTGACCGTGTGAAAGCCCCGAGGAGGCACTTATGGAAACGCGATCGATCACGGCAGAGGTCCCGATGGCGCCGCGGATGACCGAGGACCCGGCGCAGCTCGTGCCCGAGCTGGCGGAGGTGTCGGCCGCGCTGTTCAGGGCCACCGGCAACGGTTCGGTGCCGCGCTCCACCATCAGCCTGGTCCAGCTGCGGGCCGGCCAGATCGTCGGCAGCACCTACCTGACCGTGCTGCACACCGGCTTCCTGCGCAAGGCCGGGGAGTCCGAGGAGCGCATCACCTCGGTGGTGTCCTGGGCGGACTCGCCGTACTTCACCGGTGCGGAGCGGGCCGCGCTGGCGCTGGTGGAAGCGGTGCTCCAGCCGTCCGTCCACGGCGAGCGGGTCTCCGACGAGCTGTACGGCCGGGCGACCGAGCACTACGACGCCCGGGCGCTCGCCACCCTGATGTTCGCGATCGGCCAGGTGAACTTCTTCATCGCGGTGGCGCTCATCGCCAAGCCGGTACCCGGGCGGTCGTTCACCGACCCGTGGCAGTAGGCCCCACCGGGGCGCCCGGCCACGCGTGCGGCGTGGATCCGGGCGCCCTGCCCCGCCGTTCACCGCGCAAGCGCCGCCCGGGTGGTCGTGCGGCCCGGCGCCGTGGCGCCGACGCCGATACTGCGGCCAGGACGGTTCACCGCGGACAGCTCGCACGACGCCCCCTGCTCAGGGCCGCCGCCCTGCGGCCGAGGAGCTGGCGTTCGCCACGGCCTGCGGCGCGGGCGCCACCGTCGGCGCGGCGGGGCCGCGTCCGCCCCGGGCGCCCGGCGCGGAGACCGCGACCACAGGCGGGGCCCGGGCGGGGGCACGGGCAAGGCCACGGGCGCCCCCTCCGGGCCGCAGGAGTGCGTGGACGCCGGACCGATGGCCATGGCGCTGACCTTCGACGACGGCCCCGGCCCCTACGCCACGGCCGAACTCCTCACCGTCCTAAGGCAGTACGGCGTCACCGCGACCTTCTTCGTGATCGGCGCCAACGTCGAGAAGGACCCCCGTCTGGCCCGCCGAATCGCGAGGAGGGCCACGTCCTGGGCAACCACACCTGTCCGAGCCGCAGATCCGGGCGGATGAAGGAGCGCACCACCGAGCTCGTCGTAGGCGTCACCGGCCGACGGCCGACGCTGTTCCGGGCCCCCGGCGGCCACTTCACCCCGGCCACCATGGCCGTCTGCGCGGACCTCGGACTGCGGCCGGTCTCCTGGTCGGTGGACCCGGAGGACTGGTCGAACCCCGGTGCCGACGTCATCGTGGACCGGGTGCTCGCCGAGGCCCGGACCGGTTCGATCGTCCTCAACCACGACGGCTGCCTCACCCCCGAGTTCCTGCCCGCCCGGGGCGGGCCGGCCGACCGCTCGCAGACCGTCGCCGCCGTCCGGCCTTACCTGCCCCGGCTCGTCGACGCCGGGTACCGGTTCACCGTCCCGACTGCCTGACCGGCGGCCGTCACCCGGACTCCGTGGGCGGGACGACGCGCACGTCGCTCGACCGCACGAAGGCGAGCCGGTGGTCGAAGCGGATCGCGTAGTAGGTGTCGCGGCCGACCACCAGGATCCGGCTGTCGGGCGTGTCGGTACGGATCGTCCGCTGCTGGAAGAAGTCGGCCGGCCGGGGTGACTCGTCCGCCGCGACGTACACCTGGCCCGCCGGGAGGGTGGCCCGCAGGGCGACCACCGGCGGCGGGTCGACGGCCGGGTGGTCGGTGTAGGCGGAGGCCTCCGGATAGGCGCGGCCGTACACCGGGACCGAGGCCGGTCCGGGGCGCGGGGTGAGCAGCGTACGGCCGGCCGCTCCCACGCGGCGGGTGCTCAGGCCCGCGGGATCGGGGAACCAGCCCTTCTGCCCGTCGTACCAGATCGCCGTCCAGTCGCCCTCGCGCCCGGCCACCACGTAGCGGGCGCCGGTGACGGCGGTGTCGCTCCAGTCGTCGGGCCTGGTGGACCCGTCGTTGACGAGCGGCGCGTCGGCGGCCGGACCGGTACGAAGCAGGACGGCGTTGCGCGCCTGCAGCTCCCGGGCCTGCGGCGGCAGCGGCCCGGTCGCCACGAGCGGCGCGACGACGGCCACCGGGTCACCCGGCCGCGGCGGACCGTCGGCCGGCCCGGGCGGCGCCCCCAGCAGTGCGAAGTAGTGCTCCCAGTCCCAGTACGGGCCCGGGTCCCAGTGCATGTCGGACACCGCCGCCTGGGTCGGCGCCGGGACTTCGTCGTGGCCGATGACGTGCTCGCGGTCCAGCGGCACGGCGAACCGGGCCGCGAGGTGGCGCACCAGCTCCGCGGAGGACCGGTACAACTGCTCGGAGTACCAGGTGGGCCGGTCGGTGGGGAGCGCGAAGCCTTCGTGCTCGATCCCGATGCTGTGCATGTTGACGGTCTTGTTGCCGGAGTGCCAGGCGATGTCGTGCGTGGCCACCAGCTGGGTGACGTGGCCGTCGGAGGCACGGACGAGGTAGTGCGCGCTGGCCCGGGCCCGGGGGTCCTGGAAGTACTCGATCGCCCCGTCGAAGCCGCCCTCGGTGTCGTGCAGCACGAGGGTGCGGATCCGCAGGCCGTCGGCGGGGCGGTCGGCCGGGTTGTAGTTCCCCCATGACGTCGGGTCCGCGGGGTCGGCCAGGGCGTACGCGGCGGGCACGAAGTCGCACCCGAGCTCGTCCGGGCACTCGGCGACCGGCCCGTCGGCCCGGCGCGAAGGCCGCGCCGAAGGCTGCTCGGCGGGCCGGTGCGGCCGGGCGGCGGGCGGCACGAGGTCCGGTTCGGCGGCGAGCCTCACCCGTGCCCCCTCGGAGGTGGTCCGCTCCGCGCCCACGCGCAGGGTCTCGAAAACCCGGTCCGCGAACCGACGGCCCGGCTCGTCCTCATCCGCCCCGCGCCCGAAGCGCGTCACCGCTTCGTACCAGCCGCCGGCGCCGTCGCGGACCGGTCCCGGCAGCGCGTTCCGGTATCCCGCCAACAGGGCCGCGCCGCCGCGGAGGTTCTGCAGCGTGTCCCGCTTCACCTCCTCGGCCGGGCGGTGGATCAGGGCGGCCGCCGCACGGAGCGTGTGGAGCGCCGGGGAGTCCGTGACCCGGGGTTTCGCGGTGCCCGCCGCGCCGCGCCGGGCCGGGTGGTCGGCGTTGACGGCGTTGACGGCGTTGACGGCGGCGACGTCGACGTCGGTCAGCCCCAGCACGCCGTGGTTCCCGGTGGTACTCGGCCTGCCCTGGTGGGACTCCCAGCGGCTCTCCTGGTAGGCGAGTGCCAGGAGTACTCCGACCGGCACGCCGAACTCCCGGGCGGCCGAGGTGAATTGCCGCTGCAGGAGACGCTCCCGCGCGGGCCCGCCGTCGGCGCGGGCGGCGGCCGGACAGACCACGCAGGCCACGGTGGCCAGGGCGGTCAGCACGGCCGCGCCCCGGCGCCGGGCCGCACCTCCGGAGCGCGAAGGACGGCCCGGTGGCGCCGGGGCGGCGGGCCCGGCCGTGGCCGCCCACCGGCCGGTCGCGATCGCCACCAGCCGCCGGGAGAAGGAGTCGTGGCCCATCGGGCTCAGAGGACCCGGACGCTGTACAGCTCGCCGACGATCTCCTCGCCCGGGGTGACGGTCCCGGTCCGACGGGTGCAGTCCGGCCGGTCGTGCAGCTCAATGTCGTGACCGGTGAGATTGCGCACGGCGTACGCGGGCGGACCGGGCGACACGAGGGTGCGGCACTCGCCGGGACGCAGGCCGCTCTCCACGGTCTCCGCCTCGGCCGCGCCGTCCGGCGCGCCGGTGGGGTGCTGCCAGACGAGGGTGCCGGCGACCGCGTCGGCGGAGTCCTGCTCCTTGCTCGCCGGTGCGGTGTCCCAGGGCTGCGGGTGCTCGACGGGGCGGACGGCGGAGGCCCGGTCGCGGTAGGCGCCGCCGGGCACGAGCGTGGCCGGGGCGAAGAGTTCGGGCACGGTGACCAGGGTGTAGCCGGCCCCGCGCAGCTGGCGGACGAGCTCGGGTACCACGGCGAGCGTCTCGCGCTGGTTCTCGGTGTCGTGCATCAGGATGACCGACCCCGGTCGCACACCGGCCTCGACCCGGGCGAGGACCTGCGCCGGATCGTGGTGGTCCCAGTCCCGCGTGTCGATGTCCCACAGCACCAGCGGGTGCCCGAACCGGCGGACCTCGGCACTGAAGGAGCCGTACGGTGGTCGCACCAACTCCGGCCGCTTACCGAGGACTTCGGCGATCGCCTGCTCGCCGCCCGCCAGTTCGGCGCGCACCTGCGCGGGCGTCGACGCCCCGAGACGCGGATGGGTCATGCTGTGGTTTCCGATCACATGGCCCTCCGCCGCCTCACGCCTCAACCGGTCGGGCCACCAGCGCACTTGATCCCCGACGGCGAAGAACGTCGCCTTAACCCGGGCGGCGGCCAGATCGTCGAGCAGCTCCGCCGTCGCCGCGGAGGGCCCGTCGTCGAAGGTCAGCGCCACACAGGCCAGGCGCTCGCAGTCCGGCCCCGCCGACGCCGAACCGCCGGTCGGCGCGGGCGTCGCGGGTGTCGCGGACACCGGCCCCGGCGCCAGCAGCGCCGCACACACCCCCAGGACCGCCGGCCACATCCGCACACCTCGTCGCATGCGCTCACCGTAGCCAGCACCACTCGCGCGGCGGCGCAGCGCGGACGAACCGCCATCCGATCGGCCCAACCACCGGAGCCGCCCCGCACGGACGCTCCGTCGACCGGGCCGGGGCGAGGGACCCGACAGACGTGCGAGCGGGGCGACCCCGTCCGCGGCCGCCCGTTCGGGCCTCCAGCCGGTGGCTGCGGGGCAGCGGCCCGCTACTCCTCGGGCTCGGCGACGTTCAGCGTCAGCTCCGCGGTGTGCAGGTGCCCGGCGGTCTGGAACTGCAGGAAGACTCGCCAGTTCCCGGGCGCCCCGAGCAGGGCCATGAAGGTCAGCGTCGGACCGCCGTGCTCGCCGTCGACCCGGTCCGTCGGGTGGAGGTGGGCCAGCGCCCGGTCGCCCTGGTGGAAGGCGGTGAGGTGGGCGTAGCTGTCCAGGTACGGCTGGAGGTCGGTGACCGGCCGGCCGTCCCGGCTGATGGTGGCGGTCAGCCGGTGCGCACCGGCCATCGGCTCGCTCCGGAGGTCGACGGTGTAGCCGTCCACGGTGGTGCTGCCCGCCGGAGCGGGCAACGGCACCGCCGAGGCCGCGCCGGGCACGGTCACGGTGCGGCTGAGCACGAGTTCGCCGGCGCGCGGGCCGGTGTTCGGCAGGAACGACGTGTACAGCCGCCAGTCGCCGGGGGCGAGGGCGGACAGGTCGGCGGTCCAGGTGCCGTCGGCGGCCATCGTCGGGTGCAGGTGCTGGAAGCCGGTGAGGTCGGAGCGGATCGCGTAGAAGTGCAGCTTCTTGCTCTGGTGCTCGGCGAAGTCGGTGACCGGCCCGCCGTCCGGGCCGGTGATGGTGAACGAGCAGGCCGTCGCCCGGCCGGCGGGCAGCTCGGCGCTGCTGACGTCCAGGCGGTAGCCGTCCTGTTCGGCTGCGAGGCCCCGTGCGGTCGCGGGCGTCCCGGGCATCCCCGGCATCGCGGCGGACCCGGCGGTCATCGCTCCGTGGTCCATTCCGGACATCCCGAACATCCCGGATTTCCCGGCTGCGCCCGAGGTGCCCGAGGTGCCGGACGCCACCGCCGGCCCGGCCTGCGCGGAGGGACCGCACGCGACGAGCCCGACGAGCCCGGCGACCAGCAGCGCGGGCACGCAGGACGCCAGTGCCCAACCAGGGGAGAACGAACGAACGGCAGCGGACATCGGCGGATCTTTCCGGGTGTGCGCGCCGGGACGGCGCTTGGACGAGCGGGTGCGGGGCGGGTTCGGTCAGGCCTGGGCGGCGGACAGCGGGACGCCCGGTCGGCGCCGCCGACGGTGCGGCCTCTCACGGGGCGCTCCCTCCTCCTCTTCGGCCGACGGCACGGTGCCGTGCGAGCCGAGGGAACCGGCCGCACTGAACAGGAGACCGGCGAGGGGCGCCGGGATAACCGAAAGTTCGGCCCGGGCGCGGAGACCGGCCGGGGCGAGCGGGCCGGATCGTAGGGCCACGCAGCGCGAGCCCGACAGCACCGCGGGCCGTACCCGCCGATCGGCGGGTACGGCCCGGGTCCCGGACTGCTCGTCCGCGGGGAGGTGCTCCGCGCCCCGCCCCGACCGGGCGGTGGCGCGGACGCCGAAGAGCGGGGTGCGGAGCAGTTCCCTGAGCACCTCGTCCCACCTTCCGCCGGTGACCACGTCGACGATCCGGCCGAGGACGTTCTAGGCGGTGCTGGAGTAGGACATGGTGACGCCGGGCGGGCTGGTCAGGCCGACCGTCCGGGTCACGTCACGGTCGGTCGCTTCGAGGATCCTGGCCACCTGCTGGTCGACGAGCTTCGACACGTCCCGGCGCAGGTCTTCCGACATGCCCTCTCGCTCGTGGTGACGGTGGCCCGGCGCGCGGGGGCGGCGTCGGCGGCTAACCCGCGTTCCCGGCCCGGCGGCCGATGAGGCCGGTCAGCGCGCCGACGGTCCTGCGCGGCGCCTGCCGCAGGTCGCGGTCCGGGTGGAGCACCGTGCGGAACGCGGCCCAGGCGAGCGCCCCCAGGACGAAGCCGTAGGCGGAGACCAGCCCGTGGCCGTTCTCCTGGGCGAACCACATCGCCAGCCCGAGCGCGGGCACACCGAGGGCGAGCAGCCGGTCGATGCGGACGGCCTTGCCGGCCGCGGCCCGGTCGCCCTCGCCCCCGGCCCGGCCGAGGCGCTGGTCGGCCCCGCCGTGCAGCAGCAGGGCCGCGGCCAGCGTCGCGCCGAGGAAGTAGGTGGCGCCCGAGCTGCCGGCGAAGTTGCGCGGGTCGGTGCTGTGCGAGGTCTGGCCCCACAGCTTGTCGATCTGCTCGGGCAGCAGGATGCCCGCGGCGAACAGGCCGAGCGTCAGCGGCGCGCCCCAGAACCAGTCGGCGAAGGCCGCGACGACGGCGAGGGTGGCGATGTTCCAGGCCGCGCCGCCGATGCCGCCGTTCTGCAGGAAGACCGAGGTGACCACGCGCCACCAGCCGGACTTCGCCGGGTCGGCGTCGAACGCTCCCATCGCCCCCGACCAGCAGAGCTGGAGGGCGACGCCACCGAGCGCGATCGCGGTCAGCGCGACCGCCGCCCAGGGGATCCGCCGCGCGGTCAGCGTGTGCTGGCCGACCAGGGCGAGACCGCCCTTGAACATCAGCACCATCAGTGCCGCCGTGGTCACGTTGAACAGAACGATGTCCATCGTCACCACCCCCCTCCGAGCCGTGTGCGATTTACTGATCATGACAATAGCGCGACCCAGGCCGGTTTCAAACACTGTTTGAAACCGGCGGCCCCGGGCCCGGGTGTAACCGTGCCCGGGCCCCCGCGCGCCCCGCCGCGGGGACCCCCCCGGGGCCGGCGGGGTCCACCAACCCGGCAGCCCCGCGGAC